>JAQICW010000050.1 GCA_027858355.1 Desulfobacula sp. | reverse complement strand
CTTTTGGCCTTTTGTTACCCTTCTGGCAAAAAGGTCCGCCTTTTTCAGGAAAGCACAAATTGTCAAAGATCAATAAAATTCACCAACTCAAGTTACCATAAATTTGTCTGTAAATGGGGGACTTCCAACGCCTGAGAACTCAATATTAGTGAGGCAGGCTCGGCATATGGGGTAAAACCTGACGGTATCTTCAGTGTGATCAATGACACCCTCAAGTCCTGATTTTAGTTTTAAGAACCGGTGCTCTGTCATGTTGGCACATTCAAACACTGATTTTTGAACCCTTACCCCATACCCTTTCAAAAGCTTGACGGCTCGGTATCGAACCCTGTCATCAACAATATCAAAACATATCAGAACAAACATGACGGTCTCCTGCTGACGAAATCAGCGACCATATCTTCTGAAAATCTGGTGCTGAAAAACATGCTCTGTCTTCACACTGCCATCTGGATGCAAGGCTTCCTCAGCCTTGCGAATTGTCGTTGAATAAAGAGGGACGAGGCCCTGTTTAAAAGCAAAGTCTACCATAAGCCATGTTGCACCGAAATCTCCCTGGATCAGGACAAAATCTAATGGGTGTGCAGAATGTCCAAGCCATTGCCGTAAAGGTTCAAGTATATCATTGATCTCTGCCGGTATAGGAGGAATCTGCTTCCATAGTTCCCTGAGGTTGTCTGGCATTTCTATTATATTGATAATGCCAAGGGATCGTTCAGCATCTTCCATCTGCAACCTGGTCATTTCATGACTGAAAATCAGGAACAAGCTTTTATCACCTCTATCCATATCCAACGGCTATACCTTTTTGAGTAGTTTCCCAATGCATTAATCATGGCATCAAGAACAACAGTTGAAATCCATAATCAGGTTCAGGCCTTGAGTAATTTTTCAACCTTTGTTTTACGGGCAAGTTTGGTTTTTTTTGCATTTTTTTTCATGGATTTAAACTTTTCCTTTACCAGTAGAGCCAGTTCACGCTCTTTTTTGTTAAGGAATTTCAAGGAGTCAAGATATAAGTCAAACATTCTTATGGCCATCTGCTCATCGCCTTTTTCAAGCTGAAGAATTGCAAGATCGATCCCCTCTGCATTTTCCAGAGATTTCTGGTACTTTGCCGCCAGCTCTTTTTCTCCGGCCTCTCTTGCTTTTATAATCGCATCTTTTTCAGCCGCGGCCCGCTCTTTTTCCGCAATTTCCAGGGCAATACACCTGTCCGCTTCCGCCCTCTCAATCTCTTTTTTTTTCATCTCAAGGGCTAACGCTTTTTCGGCTTCAATTTCTTTAATTATTTCCGGTGTCATCTCTTGCATATGTTCAAACCGGCCATAGCCCACAGCGGTTTTTGCCCCCAGTCCAAGATCCGTCATGGCAAAATGAAATGCATCCACAAGCCGGGCTCGATACTTTTCAGCCGCAGTTGTGAGAAAAAAGCCCCTGAACTTGAAGGTAAAGCCCTTTTCAACTGCTAAAAACTTGATGGGTATGGGTGATTCAGTTTCCACTGGCCCTTCCGGACTTGCCCCATGATAATATGTTCCGTGGTGGGGATTCATGATATCAATAACCAGATCCGGAACCACCTCGGAATAGGTGTCCATAAAGGCAAATCCGCCTCTGGAACCTTTGTTTGTATTTGTGGAGCCAAACAGCTCCTCCAGGCCCTCCACATCTTTTTCATTCAGGGTTTGATCAGGGGGCACCTTTTCAGGATGGCTCAGGGCAAAATTCACACAATAGGCGTACCGCACAGCACCCTTTATGGATGCCGCTGGAAGAAAAGGCAGTCCGGTGTTCCGGTCAAAAACCATCCCCACTTCAGTTGGGCTTATCTGACCAATACCGGTGAGAAATCGGGTTGAGGCCTTTGCCGAAAGTTGAATTATTCCTGTTCCCAGTCCATGGCTTTCCTTCAAGTAACTGGTCTGTTTCTCATGGATGTCTGAAAGCAGTCCTGCACAATTTTTCATGACCGACGATTTTACCATTTGATTGCCCAAAAGGGACCATTCAAAATCCTTGCGATCCCGTCCTCTTTGTCCATTATTCCAGGATTGCTTGGTTTCAAGCTTGTCGCCATTTACTTGATATTTACAAAATTTATTAAAATAGAACCCGTAATTTAAAACCTTGTCCCGATATTTTTCCAGGTACGCAGGAAGGGGAAAGAGTGGGTTTTCCTGATTAATCTGGGTCGTAGCAGCCATCATTCCCCCTTTTGAAACGCTCTGGCATAGCGTTTCAACCATTGAAGCATCTTCAAGGCCTCTTCCTGAACCATAAGATATTCCCGCTGCTCAAGATTGGAAACAGCGGTGAAAAATGCCCTGTGATCTTTCGGGATATTGTTGTTGATTTCCTGGCTCCACCCTGCAATTGTTTGGAAGGTAAAGTAATATTTATTGGTAAAAGGCTCCTTGAGCTCTCCTGCACATTTGGATAAAAGAAAAGCCATGGTCTGAGCAAATCCGTTTTCCAGAATCATTGTGGGTGTACCAACAATAAAATTGGCAAACTCTTTCTCGATGGAATGGGTTTGTTCCAACCGGATAAGGGAGTTCAAGGCAAAATCTGACCTTTTCTGTTCTTTGCTGATCATATCTCTGTCTCCTTATATCCATTCTATTTGAAAAAGTCCGCAACCTAAGGTCTCATCTCCACCGATCTGGATATGGGATCTGATGACATCCTTTTTCATGTAAGCAATCAATATATCTGCCGGTATGGTGGTGTCCGCATCCCGGGTACTGCCATAAAAAAGGACCACATACATCATTGAGTCGGCAGGCAGAAGCTCTTCATATCGCAGGGACCCATCAACCGTGGTACCGGTTCTGTCATCAATTTTGATCTGGGTGCGTATTTCGGTGCAGCTGGATATACCATAATGATAGATTTCATTGGACACCAGCAGCAGGATTTTGGCTTTCTGATAAAGGCTTGCTGCGGTTTCTGAAAGTACACAATCCTTTTTCTTAATGATTACCTCGTAATCCTCAAGTAGAATTTTTTCTTCCGCGGGAATACTGCCGTTAATCACAATGGCCTCGTCATTGCCCAGTTCAGGAATATTTATTCCCCCAGATTTTCCGGTCAGGGAGAAATCCTTTTCAAGGCGCTCAAGTACTGCCGGACAGGTGATCCATACAAAGGGACTTCTGGACGATCGAATGGGAAAGGCAATCAGTCTGGCGTCGGAAACGGCAATTGCACCGGGAAGCGTACCACTGTCCTCATAACTATCCGTGCCAAAGATTTTCTCAGTTATCTGATCCAGCTGGGCTTGTTCATCTCTGCTGGTGATATTGTTTTTAAACTTCTCAAAATGGTGTCGCATGGCCCCTTTCACACCCGATGCCTGGATGTGGGGCCAGTTGGTATGACGTTCCCGCTGGATGGGCAGGTCCACAACCCCCATGGAAGTTCCTGATCCTGCGTGAACGGGAGAAACAGCATAAAGTGACATGATGGTGGAATTTTCTTGTTTATACATATGGAATCCTCTTGTTTATATATTATAATAAAAATGGTAGTGGTAGTTAAATCAGCCACAACAAAGTACGAAACTCAATACTTGCAATATTTCAACGTGGCACCTCATATGATAGGTACACAGTAATCATCCACGTTATCTGCAAACACAGCACCTGCAGGATAAAAGGCTATCATATCCTTATGAAACTGCTTTGCCAGGTCCCAGCCTCCCCGGTAAATAATTTTGCCCGATCCAACGAGAACCCTTGAAATTTCCGGTGTAACCGGAACAGGAGAAAGTGCAAGATAACGGTTGCCGGTTGCCGGAAATTGAAATTCATTGTCTATTTCCCTATAACGGCCAAACCGCTGTTCTCCGCCCAGGGACAACACCCCTTCAGGTTCCAACTCGCAAGACCTGTCTATCCCCCAGACCAGAGAAACTCCAGGTTTCAAACGTATGTGGCGGGCTGTGTAAATATGGCCTTCCAGTACATCTCTTCTGGAACCCATGGCAATGCCGGTTCTCTCTTCCAAGGAAAACAGGCTGGTATCTGCATCTGAGGAAAGAAAAATTGTTTTTCCGTTCTCATAGGTCAGACTCCCTTTAAGCAGTTCACCAAGATCGACCCAGTTCCCACCCACTGATTTGACCTCCTTATGGTGTCTGGTCCAACCCATCAAAGGAGAAGATGATTTCAAGCCCAGGCGCTGCTGGATACCCTTATCCAGCGATTTTGCCTCCTTTACGTAAATGATAGTGTCAGTGAATTTATTTTCTGTAAACCAGGTAAAAGGTGCTGGAACAAAAAAAGATTCCTGGTATTTTAGAAACGGCCCCAAAACCTTAAAAGGAGCTTGTTCCCCAAAATTGCCAATTTTTTCCCGTACAGGATTTCCTTTTTTATACTGTTGGATTGAAACCTGCTGCTGGGCAAGCACAGCGCTTCTTATAGCTCCTGATATCGCAGACACTGGGGGAGGAAAAATCTGGGTGGTTTCAAAACTGGTTCCGCTCACCATGGGTTCTGCTCCCCTGAGAAAAAGCGTATCTGAAGGTAAATACTCATACCATTTCATATTATTCCTCCTTCTTTCACACAGGCACCGCCCCGGCTCAAGTAGCGTGCAATGGCTGGCACCTGGCCATTGTAAATCCAGTTACCAGAGAGATCATTATCCCCCTGCTTTTTTCCATTTTTATGGCCTGCTCTTGCTTTTTCAAGATCAATCGTTATACCCGCCATGTGAGCTGCCAGTGTTCGGGATATGGTTTCCCGCTTCTCTTTATACTCTTGTCCTGGATACTTTTGAATCAATGTTCCCGAATGGCTGATCTCCCTGGCAAAGAATCGAATCAGGTGTTCAATGTTCTCAGCTGAAGGTGGATTAATGCCCGGAGTACAATGTCCATTGATATTGCCCAGTACTGAACCTGCCATAATACCAAGCTCCGGTTCTGCCAGACGATATATGAGGGAGCCACTCAATATACCATTGTCAACACCCTCCTGAATGGCAGAAAAAGAGTCTAGGATAAGCATCTCTTTGCCTGGAAAGAATAGGTTAACGGCATTCCATTTTACGATAAAATCCCTTTTATGACCGGACCGTTTCCGGAGCCGAATGGCAATGGCATTGCGATCACCGCCCTCCTTTGCTCCGACATCCAGCAGGCGGTGTCCCTCTTCCAACGCCCCCCGCAGCGGTTGTTTATGATGACATATGAGAATCGATGCGGAAATGGATATGCCGTCGCCTTTTCCCGGCAGCACCATTATCGGCACGGTTCCGTCAGTTTCCGGGCCAAGTTCTCTGACACCATGATCAGAAAGGGTAGCAAACCTCATATTATAAGCCTGCTGAATTTTTCTTGCGGCATCAAAGGCTTTTGATAAAGGAAGCACTGCAACCACATCATCACCACCGGCATAAATAAGTTTTCCCTGGTGGGCATTGATAATCCGGGGAACAGCATAAAGGGAAAAAACGCCCAGGGATTCGGACAGGGTGGCATGGAGGGCAGGAGACAATATTCTCTGATTATCCAGGTAGTCCGTCCATAAATCCCATTCCGCTTTTAATATGCCCTTTGTATACTGCCCTATCAGGCGGGGGTGCAGAACATCTTTCCATTTTGCCTCAATGGATGTGCCATTGACAAGTTCCCCAATTTTATCCCCATCCATCATGAGCACTGCATAATAATTATCTGTCTCATCCCTGGTAATATTTTTCTTTTTTGCAGCTTTCAACAGCCTGGTAACGTCCTCACTATACTTGCCGGATTCTTGCTCTCTTTCATGGAGTTCATCAATAAGCTGCCGCTCCAAAGGTGTGCATCTCTCCTTGTCAGAAGGCAGAAGTCCTTCCTGCTTCAGCCTGTCCCGGAATTCCACAGTTGCAAGTTCCGTTGTGGAGGGGAAATTTCCGTCCCTGAACACCCGCCGCAGCAGATGTGTTTTGCCAAGTTTTTCCAGGGCATTGGGGGCAAACCGTTTGATGCTACAGATGGCGCAGAGCTTTTCATCTTTTTTTATCATGCTGCTGCCATAGGCTTCTGGAGAATCAGATGACCCTGAATTGCTGAAACGCCGGGATAACCTCTGCCAGAATTTATCAGTAGCATCTTTATACCCGGCGGCCCCGTGGTCTGAACCGGAAAGATCATGAAGGATCTCAAGCTCTCCACACACGGGGCATTTCATACCAGGTTCTTTATTTCTTACGGCAACTGGGGCATTTTTTCCAACGGCCATTATTGTCTGAACCAGGGAATGGGTTACCGGATAGACATAATCTGCGTTTGAATATTTTCTGGAAAAATCCTTAATTGTTTTAAACAGGCTCGCAAATTTCTCCTTTTCAAACAAAGTTTCAATGTCCGCCTGGTTTTTCAGGGAAACAAGATGCGCACTGCTCCATGAAAACTGCCACCAGTTTTCCACCTGCCTGTTGAACATGGATCGTAATGCAGGATCATCCCCAGCATCTATCCAGGACAATACAATATCTGCAAGGGCCTTCCACTCTTTTTGAATGCGTTCCTCAACCTCTGTCACAAACTCCGCTTCCTGACCTGACGGTGCAAGAAAAACAAACTTATTGGGAAAGGAGGCCACTGTTTCATCCTTTTCCATCTGCACCTTATTTCTGTATGCATCAAAAAAATGTTCAAAAGAGGATGACAGAGATGCTTCCACAAGAGGTTGATCCTGGAGTGAGGGATACAATATATGGTCCGGTCCCAGGGTTTCCATAATGGCACAAATTCCTTCAAAGGTGAGCCATGACAAAATAACCGAAGCCACCCAGTGATCCCTGAGTTTTCTCGTCTTTCCGATAAAAGGCTGAACCGGCGTAAGGGAGACCACCACCATGGATGCGCCTCTTGTTTCGCTCTCATTGAAAGCGGTATGAAGTGCACTGACCATTCCGGCATGGTTCCAAATGGCGTGGTCCGGTATCCTGCTGTCAGCGGGAATTTTATCCCACAAGAATCCAAGGTTTCCGCAGTTTTCAGTGATCAACCGTTTACGAAGGATGAAAAACAGGTAATTAAAATAAGTTTGTTTATCCCATACCTGGCTTGTGTCATTGGTGTCTTTTTCTATAATTTCAACGATTTGATTTGTCACCTCTTCGGCGCTGTCATACTGGCCTGTGAACTTTAGCGACGCCCCGGAAATGGGATGGGTAATCTCAGGATACTTTGCAAAATCAATGGCTCCGTTTGCCGATACATTGGAGCTGTACCCCGGAAGGTTGGCACGGTCAAGGCCCGACGCCATGATATCGGCCAGGACAACCTCGGCTTTATCAGGTGTGGAAACACCCAGGGTATTGGCAATCTCTGACGCCCGTCTTTCATGGCCGGGAATTCTAAGGGCCTTATCAACGGGATCATGCAGAAAAATCCGCATTTTCTGTTCCCAGTAATGCTCATCTCTTTTAATCATATACTTGCCTTTTCACATTTTATTACAGTAGGTTGAAGATATTTTTTTTCATCCATGGCATGCATCAAATTGCAATGGGCGAACAGTTTTTATCCATCCAGGAATGGAGTTCCTGCCACACTGAAAGCTCTGTGCCCAGCCTTCTTTCATCCCAGAGTTTAGGGATCCTGTGGGGCAGATGAACAAAACAGGACTGGAAACCATCTCCATGGCGGCGCACGACAATGCGAAGCTGGGAGGGCATGCGGCCATTAAAACCACCCCATTCCCTTACAGGATGTCCTGTTACTGGATACCCGACGATGTGACGCGTCTGAACCCCTTGGGGCTTTTCACCGGGGAACTTCAATACCTGACGCAGATCCATATAGTTCTCAGCTGCTCCCTTCATGGCGTCCTCCCACGTGCCGGCATCACAGATCTTCCACATCATGGGCTTATTATGATTATCCCCAACTGTCCGATAACCCAGCCTGAAAGGGTATTTTTTACTATCTTTAAAAATATCTCTGATGTCTGCACCATACTTTACATACAGATCTCCCATGGATCTTAATTCAAAGGTAGGGTTATCAGGTGTCATCTGGATGCTGCCCCATCCATTTCTTGACCGTGACCCAAGGCAACCCAGATGGGCAAAAAGGGATAAAGCATCCTCAATAGCTCCACCCTCCATTGCAGGATATGTCAGGGAAAGCCTGAAGGCCTGCCCCGGAAGAATCGCCGTCTTTTCAAGCTTTCCTGTAAAATGAACCGGTCCCATTCCCAGGTAAGCTGAGAGACTGGCATCCCTTCCCTTGGCTTCTGGATTTTTTTTAGAACCGATGTCAACTCTTTTTCCCTGGGACCACGTACTTATATCACCTGTGACCACAACATCCACCCGGCTGCGGCTTGCCTTGTCATTTACACCGCCGAACAGTTTTTGTTCGGCTTTTAAGAGATCCCCGGCAGACAGGTTTCCCTGTGTCAGTCGCCACCAGTACCGGAGCGCATTTTTAAAAGGAGGAGATCGAAGTTCTGCGTGACCCTCCGCCCCCCCAAGAAACATTGGAGTCAGGACTTCAATGGAGAATCCCGCTTTTTTTCTGTCCATAAACCTTGATACATTTACACCCATAAAACCTCCCTTGGCGTCCCAGATTTCAAACAGGCACCATAAGAATCTATTTATAACTTTCTATTTTTATCTTGCCGAGACCAAAGGCTGTATTCTTACCCACATGAACCTTTTGACTCATCTCCACAATGCCCATGAACGGAGTCAAATCACCTTCATAAACCACACTGCCGGTGAGACCGCCCATGAACATTTTTCTTTCTTGTCTGTTGGAGTAACGTTTCCAATCAGTCCAATGGAAATGCTTTTTGACGGTTTTGATAGCGTCTGCCTTGTTTATGAGCAGGGCATAGTCCCCTTTGGGTTCCCCTTTACCATAACAATTCAAAAGAGAAGTTGTCCTCCTGACCATGGAGCTTAAAAACAATGAAAAAGGAAGAGCTGCTTTATCACAATTACTCTTCAAAATTCTTAACGGCGTTACCATGTGAATTTTCAAACGATCACCTGGAAAAAACAAAGGCTGTTCGTTTAAGTTAAAATTTAGATGCAAAGCATCGGGCAAGTCGATCGTCCGATTCTTTTTCAAAGTAAGTGACATTCCGTTTGACGACACCTTTTCCAGAACAAACCTTGCCCTTTGCCCCCTTATCTTCCTTCCAATACCGATTTTGCCCATCTGGTCAAAGGCATAGATAAAATAGGGAAGGTGCCGGTTGATATCCCCAAAGAGGAGAAGGCCGCATTCCAGGGTTTCCCCCTTAGAAAACTCCCTCTTTTCCGTCAGGGGCGGCTCAATCACAATGGGGTGTGGCGGGGCCGAAATCCTGGCATTTTCCGGCAAGGACACTGCAAGGGCTGTTTCAAATACAAGGGCATAGGTGCAGGTGGTTCGAAGGATGCAGGTAGAGCAGTTCTGAAGTTTTAATGGACAGGCAACTCTTTTAAGGGCATGTCCGAGAAGCCCTCGAAATGTTGATCCCTTGTAACAGGGAAGAAGAGCATCATCTATAAGTCTGATCAAAAACTGATAGTTGCCAAATTCCATGGTAAGTTCTCTTTAAAGTTTCTGGCCGCGTAGCCATTAAACAATTTGCTTGTATCTTGATATCTGTTACGGCGTTGATTAAATTTTTTTCAAATTTTTATTTACAAAAAGATTTTTTCGTACAATAAATCATTCATGTCCATAACTTGTGATCATAAAGAAGTAAAGGAATGGTTGAGAAAAAAGGAAACTATTTCTCTTTTACGAAGGATTGCAGCCAGGTCTATTCGGGAAATTGAGACCCAGGGACTTGGCCCTCTGGTTTTTTTCAATGTCCAGACAGGCAGCAAAAATGATAAAATTGATGAGGTCTTAAGCCTTCTGGTATTGTTTATTTCAGAAACGGAACGGGTGCATGAACTGCTTTTGAAGGGAGGTCAATGGGTTGCCCACGAACTGAAACGGGCATTCATACATCATATTATTGACGCGGCCAGAAAACAGGACCCATTCAAAAAACTTTATAGAAATGCCCAGGCAGGGATCAGAGAATCCGAATTATTCAGCTTTCCTGAATCTTCAAAAAAGGGGTTTTGCTTTTGGAGAAAAGGGAAACACTCACCAGGAAAAATCATTTTAACGGATGACGATCTCAAGGAAATCCCTTTCCCGGATAATATTTGTCCGGGGGCTGAGTATACCCGGGTGAACAAAAAAAAAGTCCTCATAGCCCTTGCAGACTATTTTCTGTCCAGGGTGGAAGAACTTTTCAACGGGTGTGATCCTATTGTTCCCCTCAACGTTTTTACAAGATGGATAAGCCTGTACACCCTCCTTTCCTTTCAATGTAACCCCTTTGATGACAAGAAAACAGGGGCCTTCCAGGAAGATAAAACAGAAGCCGTAAGCTGTGCCAGAGCCTTTGCAAACAGGCTACCTGAAATTGAGCGTCAGGTGTTTTTCCTCTACCATTGTGAAGAGCTTTCCCATGATCAGGTCAAACAGAAACTGAACCGGAATTCCTACCCTTCCCACCAGAAAAAACGATCAGAAACAATGCTCAGGGAATTCTTGATGCCTTTTTCCTGGAAGTCTGGTGAGACAATGTTTTCACTCTTTTTTAAAAAACTCTGTCAGATACTGTCCCGGGAATTTAAAACCAATTCATTCAAAGCCGTTTAATTATGACAGAAGCAAATGACCACAAAGGATTATTGCCATGCGATCAACAAGGGATGCTCTTAAATCTGCAATAAGGCAGAGACGATGCCCGCCTTATTCCATAAAGCAAAAGCCTGAATGGAGAGAACAATATAAAGATCACTGCCGGGTCTGCCCCTTTTGCGAAGCAGACAAAGACAATGACATAGATGCCTGGTCAATGCTGGCAGATAACTTTTTAGAAACCGTTAAACCTTCTCCAGAAGAACAGGAAGTTCAACCGGGAGATATTCGCCTCCTCAAAACAGACAAGAACCTCTGGAAAAATGGATTTTATTATTCCCTTCCTGTTGTGCTGGTGCTGAAAAAAGATCCAGACCCATGGGGATATATTCCCGTCGCCCTGACATTTTCTGAAACAGCACTGGCAGGCCCGGGAGATCTTGTGGCAGGATCTTTATGTATTGAAACCTGGAATATTTTTCATGTAAAAACAGAATCCCTGGGACAAAAAATTGACAACAAAAATCAACTCTGTGTTGATGCTGTTGTGGCAATGCACAAGGATAAAAATCATACTCCGGACTGGGCCCCCGTTCTTATACCCATAAAGTCCAACGGGCCAAGAAAACTTTTCAGGAAATATGAACAGGAAATTGCGGATTTTTTCAACGAGAACAAAACCATGCCGTCTGTTTTCCATTTTCTTGACAAAGAATCGGTGATGTCAGATCTCAAAAAAAAAGTGCCAGGCATCCGCTGGGATCTTGAACCGGAAAATATATGGGACCTTTTTGCCATGGCTGATCTTCCAAGCGATTATTATCCAAATTCTTGCGCTGACCAGGATTTTTTAGAGTATCATGCAATTCTCTATATTTATCAAAACAATGAAATTGCGAAGATTATGATCGTCAAAGCCGAGGCAGAGTGTACACGAACAGATTCCGGGATTGCCTATTCCATTTTTTTTTCCGAACTGCCGGTTCCCTGGCAAGGCGTTTTTGGATATGCATATCTAAAACTTGGCCCCCAGGAGATAATCCTTCCCCTTGATATAATTGTTGCCATGGAGCACGGCTCAATTTCCGTAAGTTTTGAAGTAGAAGATTGCCTGACAGGAATCCTTCAAACTGCCCTGTTCTTTAAAGAGGATTAAGATGGAAGGTAAGCTCTGTCACCTCCTTTTTCTTGCTGAAAATCATCTTTACCGGCAGATGGTCACTGTCTTGAAAGCTTGCCGTCCCGGGCTTTGGGGGAATATGTCGAGGGATGAGTTTGGGCGCTGTTTTACCGGTATAAAGCAGGCCCTTAAAGACGAATCGGCACTTATAAGATTTGTCGAACTTGGAATTGTTACCGAAGCAAGGTGCTTTCCAGCAACGATTCCGTCATGGGCTGTTTTCTGGATACGAAACAACATTTTATCTGATTTTTCAGAGAAACAGGTGTGGCAACATATGTTTTTGCCACTTGTGGATAGCCATAACAACCATGCTGACTTCTGCATGCTGGTGGGAACCCTTAGTTCTGAAAAAAATGCTGAAGTGATGCCTGAATGGGCTCTTCCCCTGGTTGACAGGGCTAGCAATTCCGCGGTCAGGACGGCTGAAACAGCAGCCCGCTCCCTTGCCCATCATGTTACCGGTTCTCTGGTTGTTTATCCTCTTCTTTCCCCCAATGGCAGGGTACAAATAACCCGACCTGTGCAATTGGAATCAAAAATATTTTCTACTGCCTATGCAGCAAGTTTAAACTCAAGTTCGCTTTCTTCAAACCATTTTTTACTTTCTTTGTTTCTGTCTACAGCAGTAATTG
>JAQICW010000018.1 GCA_027858355.1 Desulfobacula sp. | reverse complement strand
AAGATTCATTACAATCTGATGAATTTGTGTGGGATCAGCCTTGATTACACCACAATCAGGATTGATATCTTGTTTGATTTCAATTGTTGTGGGAATTGTAGACCGGATAAGTTTTAATGCTTCTTTGACAATAGGCTGCATTTTCATCAGCATCAATTCACTGCTCTCTTGGCGGGAGAATGTGAGGATCTGTTTTACCAGGCTCCTAGCTCTCAAGGCACTGGTATAAATTTGTTTCAGACTACCTCGGGATGGGTTGTCTTCGGGAACATCCTCTAATAACATCTCCGTATACCCCACAATGGGAAAAAGGATGTTATTAAAGTCATGGGCGATACCTCCGGCAAGGGTGCCGATGGATTCCATTTTTTGAGATTGTGCTATTTGTTTTTGAAGTTGTGCAACTTTTTTTTCAGATAAAATTTTCTCAGTGACATCCCTGCCAATGCCGCTGATGTATGGCTCACTACCATCATCCGGTTTGACAAAGGAACTTCTATACTCAATATAAATTTTTTCCCTGTTCTTTTTAAAATAACAACTAATGCCCTCGTGATACCCATTTTCCTTGATCACTTCCAGATACTGGCTGTCAAAACCAGATTGAAATTCCGGTTTCATGAACTCGACTGCCCTGTGCCCGATAAATTCATCCATATCATAGCCAAAGAGTCTCTGCATGGCCGGATTTGTTGAAGTAAAACGTCCTTCCATATCTTGTGTGTATATGAGATCAGTTATAGAGTTAAAAAGATTTCGGAATTGTTTTTCTGATTTTATCAGTGACTGTTCAGTGTGTTTCCGTTCTGCAATCTCTTCTTCCAGAGAGGTTGTTCTTTTCAAAACGAGAGTTCTCAATCGAGTATTAAAGAAAAAAAGACCTGCAAAGGCGATAAACCCAATAAAAATAGTTAAACCAATAATATAGATGTGGTTATATTCATGCTCCATTGGTGCACGGATTGAGGTAATGGCTCGGATTTCACCAATCTTCTCATTAAAGCCACCCTGTCCGGGGTAGCGTTGTTGAAGTTCCGGCGGTGCAATGTCTCGCTTGCTGTGGCAGCGCATACAACGAGTGTCATTTGCCAGGAAGGGAATGGCAACATAGAGAACTTTTTTACCAGCAACCTCAACAATTTCCTTATATGACTTGATGTCCAGGTTCTCGTTAAACATTCTGATGAGATTTTTCTCCAAAGCATCAGCTTTGTTTACAGGATTTCGAGGATTATTCGCAGCCAGTTTGTAATATAGTTCCGGAAAACCTGATATCTTACGCTCTTGGTTATAAAATTCATGTTGATTTCTGACAATAAATGATGATGAAAGTAATTCTGGTGCATAGAAGGTGGTGGGGATTTTCCCATCTTCCTGGTATTTTGAATAAGCCGGTATCAATGTATTCTGAACATAATGATGAATCCCTTTATGTGACAGGAGAAGGTTGGTTATATTCTCCTCTGCTTTTTCAAGAACATATGCATAGGACATCCAGGAGAAAAGAGCTGCGGAAGCCATCATGGCAATCGTCATGCCAAATAGGGGGATGATAACTTGCTTTTTTCCCCCTTTAAACTTGTTATTGAAAATTGTTATTGCCATAAAAAGCTCCTCTGCAGCTTGTTTGTCTTATATATCAAATTTTAAGGTTAAAGATATAATTAATCAAAACTTTTATTAATAGAACTGTGCTGATAATGACCACTAACACCAAATAAAAATTTTCTTTTTTAGACAAGCTTAAAAAATCAAAAGTACAGTAAAAAATATTCCAATGCACCACAAATCGTCAGGCAGGTTGGAATCGAATTGTTTGCTACTATAGATGGTATGATCCGTCAGTAGTCAAACAACAAAAAATACCAATGGTTTCTTTCACAAGTCCTCGCTTTTTAAAACAATTATAGACCACCACATTTGGTATTAGCAATCTTTTTGTTTCAGATTCAAAATTCAAATATATGGGCTGGAAGAATACTCAAAGGGACAAACCCTTCTGGAATCTATATTGGAGATTGAGTATAATGAAAAAACAGGTTTTTATTAAACAAAAAAATCGAGCAATTCCATTCTGATGCGGTGCGGACTATTATTAATAGTTCTGGTTTTAATGTATTTTTCCGGTTAAATTTGAGTTGTCATGAGCCGGAACATATTGTATGCTCAACGCATGTTTAATTTAGCCAAAGACGACCCCACGCTTGCCGAGCTGGTTAAAAACGAAGAAAATCGGCTTGAAACCACATTAAACCTGATTGCGGCTGAAAACCATTCCCCTCAATCAGTCCTGGAGGTCATGGGTTCAGTCTTCAATACAAAAACCATTGAAGGGTATCCCGGGAACCGGTTTCACGCAGGTTGCATCAATGCGGACAAGGTTGAAAATCTGGCCATTGAACGAGGCCGGTCGCTTTTTAAGGCAGAACATGTCAATGTCCAGCCCCACAGCGGCACATCCGCCAATCTGGCCGTATATTTCAGCGTACTGAAAACAGGAGACGGGATTCTTTCCATGAGCCTTCCCCATGGGGGGCATCTTTCCCATGGACATAAGGCCTCCATTACCAGTAAATGTTTTGATTTCAGCCATTATAAGGTAGATCCTGAAACAGAACGGATTGACTATGATCAGGTCAGGCAGATGGCCCATGCTGTTAAGCCCAAAATGATTGTTGCCGGTGCCAGCTCATATCCGAGGCTGATCGATTATGAAAAAATATCCACCATCGCCAGGGAGGTCTCTGCATTTTTCCTGTCAGATATGGCCCATCTGGCAGGGCTTGTGGCTGCAAATTTGATTCCAAGCCCCGTGCCTTATTCTGATTTTGTCACATTCACCTGTTATAAAACCATGATGGGCGGCCGGGGCGGTGTGATTCTTTGCAAAAAAAGATTTGGGAAAAAAATAGATAGCGCCGTATTCCCGGGATGCCAGGGCACCAGTGCAGTCAATCTCATGGCTGCAAAAGCCTTGATTTTCAAGCTTGCCATGGAAGACAAATTTGGTCGGGCACAGAAAAACACCCTTGAAAACGCCAGGGTTATGGCCCGGCTATTGATGGAGAAAGGATATCATGTTATCAGCGGCGGAACCGATAATCACCAGGTGTTGATCGATTTGACAAATAAAGGGATTTCAGGCCGGACGGCGGAATCCGTTTTAGAATCCATCGGGATTATTTTGAATCGGAATGTGGTACCTAAAGATGAAAACGCTCCGGGGAAAACCAGTGGTATTCGGCTGGGAAGTGCTGCAGTATCGGCCAGGGGAATGGGAGACGTTCAGATGCGAAAAATTGTTGAGTTAATGGATATGGCGTTGATGAACCAGACAAGAACTGCGGTAATAAATCAGATCAAAGACCAGATATTAGAGATGTGCAGAGAATTTCCTGTCAACGGGATTGTTCAACATTAAAGTGACTTATAGAAAACGTAAAAAGGATTAGAATGATGAAAATAAATACGGATTTTATTTCACCTTGCGGACTTTACTGCGGAGTCTGTGCAATTTATATGGCACATCGTGATAATAATAAAAAATTTAAGGAAAGATTAGCAGGGCTGTATTCAGGAGAAGTTTTTGGCAAGGGCACGCTTCCCAATAGCGAAAATCTATCAGCAGAAGATATTCGATGCCGCGGCTGCTTATCTGATGATCTGTTTATGCATTGCAACCAGTGTGAGATCAGGGACTGCACGAAAAAGAAAGGATATGCAGGATGCCATGAATGCGATGAATTTCCCTGTTCATATATTGAAAATTTTCCCATGACGATCGGGAAAAAAGTGATTCTGCGAGCGGTTCCATATAGACGAAAATTTGGCACTGAAAAATGGATTATCGATGAAGAGGCCCGCTATTTCTGCCCTGAATGCGGCAACAAGGTTTTCAGGGGTGTTGTAAAATGTAATCAGTGTAAAGCAAAGCTGGATCTGGACTAGTTTTATTTGCTAAGATCGTCATAATAGTCAGGCCGGATTATCGTTAAACACAAAGAAACACTAAAATTTATGGTTAACAGGAGGATGAATAAATGCCTTTGATACACAGACTTTCCGAAATAGAACTAAGGGAAAACAAAAGTCTAATCCCTGATTTTTCCTGGAAGGCGAGCCTGCCATTAGAAGAGATATCCAAATCAAAATATTTGCATTTTGATATAAAGTCGTTATTTCCAGGCAAGTTTTCATATCCATACCATCTTCATCGGAACGCTGAAGAGCTGTTTGTCATTATAGAAGGAGAAGCCACCTTGCGGTCAAAAGACGGATATCAGACAATATCAAAAGGGGATATCATCTTTTTTGAGGAGGGGCCTGCCGGTGCCCATCAACTTTACAATCATAGCGATAATCAATTCATTTATTTAGATCTTCGCACCAAGGCCAATATTGATGTATGTGAATATCCTGATTCCGGAAAAATAAACATTTTACCCGCCTTTGATATATTTGAACAAGGATCAAAGGTATCCTATTATAAAGGAGAAGAGGGCGTTAAGGACAAGTGGCCGGCAGAACTGCTAAAAAAGATATAAATTAGGGTTAAAAATTCAGACAAATAAGATCTGTTTGGTGTAATAGCTGTTATGTTTACAAATTCAACATATTTTCAAGAGCAATAAAGGCATCTTTTTTGATGGTTTCATCAACCGTGACAATGTTTGTTTTCCCAATGTTTTCAAGACAGGTTAAAAGATTTTTTAAATTGATTTTATACATATTGGGACAGAGTGAATCCTTTAACGGGAGTATGTTTTTGTCTGAATATTCCATGGCAAGCCGTTTGATCAGGTTGATTTCTGTGCCAATGATAATTGTTGCGCCTTTTGGTGCCTGGGCCACATATTTGACGATAAAACTGGTGGAGCCAACGGCATCTGAAGCATTGACAACTTCCTGGGTGCATTCCGGGTGTACAACAATTTTTGCGTCGGGAAAGCTTTTTCTCATGGCTTTCATGTCATCAGTGGTAAACCGTGTATGAACCAGGCAATACCCTTTCCATAAAAAGACTTTTGCCTTTTTAATATCTTGTTCGCTATTTCCACCCAATGGTTTTTCAGGGTCCCATACAATCATTTGCTTTGCCGGGATGCCAAGATAGTTTCCTGTATTTCTGCCCAGATGTTCATCCGGGAAGAAAAAGATTTTTTCTCTTTGCTTAAATGCCCATTCAAACGCTTTGGAAGCGTTGGATGAGGTACACACAGCCCCATTGTTTTTTCCGCAATGGGCTTTAATAAAAGCATCAGAGTTCATGTAAACCAAAGGGGTTACACTATTTTCGCCAACAATGGCAGTGACATCATTCCAGGCCTTTTCAACCAGGTATGAATCTGCCATATCCGCCATCCAGCAGCCGGCATTCATATCCGGGATCTGTACCGTCTGGTGATCTTTGGCAAGAATGGCAGCACTTTCTGCCATAAAATGAACTCCGCAAAAAACGATATATTTTGCATTCTCATCCTGGGCCGCTTTTTGAGAAAGGCCAAAAGAGTCTCCCTTGTGGTCTCCTATATCAATGATCTCTTTTCGTTGATAATGATGGGTTAAGATAACAAGCTTGTTTCCAAGTTTCTGTTTGATTTTAATGATTTTATCAATCATGTCTTTGTCAGTCATCGTGTTTTCCATGTCTACTCCTTGCCTATTAAAAAAATGCCATAGGTGGCAAACAGGTTGGGTAGGAAAGTGACCATTTTGCCATGGCGTTGTGTGTTGTTTGTATTAATAGCCGCTTTCTTCAGAATTTTAAAGCCCACCTGATCAGAGAATTTTTGAAAATCGTTAAGACTTAGAACCCTGATATTGGGGGTGTCATGCCATGAATAGGGAAGCTCCCGGGTTACAGGGGCACGACCGGTAAATGCCAGATGCATGCGGACATTAATATGACCGAAGTTCGGGAAGCTGACCACTCCCATTTTTGCTATCCGCATCATGGAATGCATCAGATTAGACGGTTCATAGGCCTGCTGGAGGGTCTGGGAACAAATGGCATAGTCAAAGGCATTGTCCGGGTAATCTTCCATTTCTTTATTAATATCCCCCTGCAAAACCGAGATTCCCTTTTCAATGCATTTTACAACCTTTGACTCTTCAATTTCAATGCCTGTTTCCCTGACGTTTTTTTCTTTTTTAAGCCAGTAAAGAAGATCTCCTTCTCCACACCCTAAGCCCAGCACTTTTGTTTCAGGCTCGATCCACGAAGCAATAATTTTTAAATCATATCTTAAAGGATCAGGTATCAAGGGACACACTCCTTAAAAATCCGGTGATCAGATTGTCAAGCCTGTCATTGGGAAGCAAAAAGGCATCGTGTCCCCACTGGGCTTCGATTTCACAAAAGCTGACATCCAGGTCGTTTTTTTTCATGGCTTTGACCATCTCTTTTGACTGGTAAGTAGGATAAAGCCAGTCTGAGGTGTAAGATACCACAAGAAATTTTGATTTGCATTTTGAAAAGGCCTTTACAAGTGAGCCTGAGCCATATTGTGCTGCCAGGTCAAAATAGTCTGATGCCTTGGTGATATATAAAAAGGAATTGGCATCAAAACGTTCGATAAATTTGTTGCCCTGGTGTTGAAGATAGCTTTCCACCTGGAATTCGGCACCGAATTCAAAACTTAAGGCAGACCTGTTTTGAAGCTTCCGGCCAAATTTCAGACGCATGGACTCATCGGAAAGATATGTGATATGCCCGATCATCCGGGCAATGGCAAGACCCATGTCCGGCTTTTTACCTGAATAATAATGTCCTTCATTCCAATTGGGATCAGCCATAATGGCCTGTCTTGCAACTTCATTAAAGGCAATAGCCAAAGCCGAATGCCGGGTGGTTGTTGCAAGGGGAATGGCTGATGTAACCATATTTGGATACCGAACGCACCATTCAAGCACCTGCATGCCGCCGATTGATCCGCCGATCAGCGATAAAATAGATTTGATTTTAAGGTGATCGATCAAGGCCTTTTGGGCTTCAACCATATCGCCAATGGTTATATGGGGAAAAAGGGTTCCATATTCTTTGTCTGTTTCAGGGTCTATGGATGAAGGGCCTGTAGATCCGGCACAGGAACCGATAATATTGGAGCAGATCACAAAATATTTGTCCGTGTCTATTCCTTTTCCCGGACCCACCATGATATCCCACCAGCCTGGTTTGGTATCTTTGGGGTCATAATACCCGGCCACGTGCGAATCTCCTGAAAGGGCATGGAGTACAAGGATAACATTGCTTTTTTCCGGGTTCAAGGTCCCGCAGGTTTCATAGGCAATGGTCACAGGGCCTATGCTGGCCTTACCTTCAAGTTTCAGCCGTTCAGGAGGTTTGGCAAAGGTAAAAAATTGCTTTTCAACAATGCCAATACTGGCACCGGTCGGGTTTTGGTCAATATACTCGCTCATTCTTTAAACCAGTTCCTATACAGCTTCCAGGGCCAAAGCAAGATCATTGCAAATGTCCTCAACATGCTCGACTCCAAGGGAAAATCTCAGCAATTGGGGATCGGCAAGTTTGTTTTTTAGATCTTCAGGAAAAGATATGTACTGGGATGAGTAGGGGTGAATAATTAAAGTTTTACAGTCCCCGAGATTGGCTATGTTTAAAATCATCTCAAGATGATCAATAAGCCTGAAGCAGGCTTCCTGATCCTTTAGGCCGAAAGTCAGCATGGCACCAAAACCTTTATTATTAAATTGGGTTCTGGCAATCTTGTGGCACTTATGATCTTCAAATCCTGGAAAATTGACCCATTCAACTTTTGGCTGTTCTTTTAGAAATTTGGCAACCTTTATTGCATTGTCCATATGGCGTTCCATGCGAAGGCCTAAAGTGTTCAATCCAATGGCCGTGAGATAAGAATGAAACGGCGCAGGAGTGGTGCCAAAATTAATATGGTATTCTTTGAACAGCCTGTGCAGAAAGGCAAGGTTTCCCTTTTGCTCAACAAAAGGGGCAAAATCGAAAAATTTTTCACTGGCCCAGTCAAAGTTCCCGGCATCCACCACCACACCTCCCAGGGCACCGCCATGGCCGGACAGATACTTGGTCGTTGAATGCAATACAATATCTGCTCCAAGTTCAATGGGCCTGCAAAGCCAGGGGGAAGCCAGAGTATTATCAATCATAAGCGGGATGCCGTTTGCGTGGGCAATCTGCGCAATGCTTTTGATGTCGGCAATTTCCATGCCCGGGTTGGTGATGGTTTCCACATAAACAAATCGTGTCTTTTGGGTGATGGCCTGTTCAATATCGTCAAGGTTTAACGGATCAACAAGTTTTACGTTGATCCCGTATTTTTTGAAGATATTTGTAAAAAGCGTATATGTTGACATGAACAGCGATTTGCTGGCTATAAATTCATCTCCCGCACGAAGCAGCGTCATGCAGGCATTGTTAATGGCTGCCATACCAGAGCCCGTTACAACTGCGGCAGCGCCTGATTCCAGGGAGGCCAGCTTTTGTTCAAGAAACCTGCTTGTCGGATTGCTCAGCCGCATGTAAATATGGTCGGAAGTTTTACCGGCAAATGTTTTGCTCAGGCTGTCAGCACTCTCATGAAAGTGGGCTGCGCTCTGGAAAATGGGCGGCAGGGTTGCACCCTGCCAGGCAGCATCTTTTAATCCTTCATGGATTGCTCTGGTTTCAAAATGATAATTGGTTTTTTTGCTCATGATCGTTCCTCTTAATTTGTCCATCTGTTTTAAAGAACCATAAATATCACATTGTGGTAGGTTTTTGTCAATATTTTCTTTGTTTTTTTATAATAATTAAGTGACATCCTATCGGTAAAATAGTATACTCTAAGACGTCAGCCTGACAAAACGGCTGAAAAGGAGGATGTAATGAATATTAAAAAAATACTGAACCCCGTTGATGGTTCAGAACATTCAATCCGATCAACCCAGTATGCTGTTGAACTCGCAAAGCTTTTAAATGCCAAAATTATCCTGATGCATTGCCATGCAAGATTCCCCATTGTCCTGTCAGAGCCCTATTTTCAGCAGGCAATTAATGAGATTAGCAAAGGATCTGAAGAGCTTGTTGCACCATTTATAAAAATGCTTGAAAATGCTGAAGTGGAGTTTGATGTCCTTATTCTTGAAGGGGCTCCAGGAAACAAAATACCGGAAGTGGCAAGAATTGAGAAAATAGATTTGATTGTAATGGGATCAAGAGGGGTTACTGATTTTACGGGATTGCTTCTCGGCAGTGTTGCCCACCAGGTGCTTAATAAATCAGGCTGCCCTGTTTTTATAACAAAAGGCTGAAAGTAAGGCAAATCCTTATGGTTCTCTTGGCATCCTTTTATCTTTTTTTTCCAGTCATCGTTATCCTGATCTGCCTGCGGTTTGAGCGAGTGAATAAAATCGGTGCAGTATTTGTCTGCTATGTGGTCGGTGCCCTCCTGGGTAATTTTGCAGGACTGCCTGATGGTTCGCCCGCACTTCAGGACACCTTGAGCAGCGCATCTGTTGCCATTGCCCTTCCATTGCTGTTATTTTCCATGGATGTGAAAGCATGGGTAAAAACTGCAGGCAAGGCCATATTGTCCATGACAGGGGCAACCATTATCATCGTTGCCGTTGCAGGCTTTGGAAGCGTGATTATTGCGGATCACGTTCAAGACAGCTGGAAGCTGGCCGGACTTGCCATCAGCGTGTATACGGGTGGAACCCCTAATATGGCAGCCATAAAAACAGCCCTGAATGTGGACCCGACAACCTATATCATCATGCACACCTATGATACATTGATCAGCCTGGTCTATATTATTTTCTGCATTACCATTGCACAAAAGGTTTTGAATCGTTTTTTGCCCAAATTTGAAAAAGTAAAAGATATGGTATCAGGCAGCCAGGATGGTGAAACCGAGGATATTCATTCATACCAAGGCATATTAAAGGCATCAGTTATCAAACGGCTTGTCATTGCCATGATTTTGTCTTTTCTCATCCTTGGGACAGCCCTTGGCGTGTCCGGGTTTTTGCCCAAAGCATATTCAACAGCCATCACCATTTTAATGATCACCTCTTTAGGCATTGGTGCTTCTTTTATTACAAAGGTCAGGCAAATTGAGAAAACTTATCAGCTGGGCATGTATTTCATCCTTATCTTCTGTCTTGTGGTGGGCTCCATGGCCAATATAAAGGATCTTATCCACATCAACTGGATTTTGCTGTTTTATATATCCTTCTGTATTTTTGGATCAGTTATCCTTCACGCGGTTTTCTGTAAAATTTTTAAAATTGATACAGACACTTTTATTATTACATCCATATCTGCCATCTGTTCTCCGCCCTTTGTTCCCGTGGTGGCCAGTGCATTAAAAAACAAACAGATTATTTTATCCGGCCTTACCACGGGGATTATCGGCTATGCCATTGGCAATTACCTTGGAATCAGTTTTGCGTATATCTTTAAAATTATGATGGGCTAATCCTTATCACCTTCACTATTGCCAGGAGCAAAAATGAGCCCCATCCCTTTAAAAGGAAAAGCATATGATGAAATTCTGGATGACATGGAATCCTTTCGTGATAAGGATGCTGATTTCCTAAGCGGTCGCACCTGGTCCCTGGTATACCATTTAAGCCACGAACATGATGCATTTTTAAAAAAAGCCCACAACCTTTATTTCAGTGAAAACGGCCTCAACCCCATGGCATTTAAAAGCCTTAAACGCTTTGAACATGAGGTGGTTAAAATGGCAGCCGACCTTTTAAACGGGGATGAAAATGTTGTAGGAACAATGACATCGGGTGGCACTGAATCCTGCCTGTTGCCCGTGATGGCGTATCGGGAACTGGCCCGATCCAAAAAATGGTGGGATGGTAAATTTACACCGGAAATGATCGCCCCTGAAAGTATTCATGTGGCCTGGGAAAAAGCAGCCAAATATTTTAATGTTAAAATGGTCAGCATCCCTTTAAAGGATGATTTCACTGTTGATGTGGATATCCTTAAAACCAGGATCAATAAGAAGACGATCATGATAGTGGCATCAGCACCCTCATACCCCCATGGTGTTATTGACCCCATAGAAGACATTGGCCAGATAGCCTGGGAAAAGAACATCCCTTTTCATGTAGATTCCTGTCTGGGCGGATTTTTTCTGCCTTTTTTGGAACAGATCGGGTACTCGATTCCGACATTTGATTTTCGGTGTAAAGGGGTTACATCCATATCAGCGGATGTCCATAAATACGGATTCGGGGCAAAGGGCGCATCCATACTGCTGTATAAAAACATGGCCTTTTTAAAACATCAATTTTTTATCCATCAGAACTGGCCAGGGGGTGTTTTTGCATCTCCTGCCCTTCTGGGAACCCGTCCGGGAGGCCCCATTGCTGCGGCATGGGCTGCCATGAATGCAATAGGGCAACAGGGCTATCAGGAAATGGCCCAAAAAGTCATGGGAACGACAAAAAAATTGATCCAGGGTATTGATGCTATTCAAGGCTTAAAGGTAATGGGAAAACCGAAAATGAGTGTTTTTGCATACACCTCGATAAGTCCAAAGATTGATATTTTTGCAATAGGCGATGTTATGGAAGATAAAGGCTGGCATATAGATCGTCTGCAAAGGCCCGATGGCCTCCACGCCATGGTCACCCCTGCCCATGAGGCTGTAGCAGATCAATATCTTATGGATTTAAAAGAGTCTCTTGAGTTCCTGAAAAGTCATCCTGATCAGGCATCAAGAGGAAATGCCGCCATGTATGGTATGATCGCTCACATTCCTTTCAGAGGATTAATTAAAAAAGAAATCGGGAAAATGATGGAAAAAATGTATGGCCCTGATTGTGAAATGCCCATGAATAATCCAGGCAAAGGGTCATTGCCGGTTCGGATTGGAACTGGTATCTTAAAATGGATTTCCAAAAGAAAGTTTTAGAATTTATACTGGATCAGTTTGCCTGCACAGTTTAATAAAGCCCTTGGCAAAGATTTAAAAAGATAGCGAAGCTATTTTTGTTCTTTTAGTTTTTTGGGCCGGATAAATCACCGGATAAATCAATGGTTAATTCATAAATGCCTTGTTCCAATCTGGCCTGGACGGGGAACTTCCCTTTTTCAAATACTTTAAGCATGGCCCGGTTGGATGCCAGAACATCAGCCGTCATGCCCTGTGCTCCCCTTTCTTTGGCAAGCTTTGCCAGCATTTGATACAGATGGCTGGCAATCCCATATCCTTGATAGGTTTCATCAACGACAAAGGCCACATCCATAAGGGGCTTGTTCTTATGTTTTACAAATCGGGCTTCGGCAATAATGGTCTGTTGTCCCGGGTCTCCCACAAGGGCAACAATGGAGAGCGCATCCCTATAGTCAACATTTACATATTCCTGGGTTTTTTCATGGGGCATGGTTTTTATGGGGCTGAAATACCTATAGTAGATTGCCTTATCGGAAAACCTGTAAAATAACCGCCTCATCTGGTCTTCATCAGAGGGTTTGATTGCCCTGAAACGAACGGAAAGCTTATCTTTGAAGGTATGTCGGGTTTCAATTTCTGCAGGATAAAAATGAGCACTGTCTGCCAGAAATATCTGGTCTTTATACAGGATATTGGCTTTTTTGGCGCCTTCAACCAGTTTGGGCCTGTCCTCGGGATGTGCAATTTCAATAAGGGCCTGTGCCCTTTCCCGGATTGTTTTTCCCCTTAAATGGGCAATTCCCTGTTCTGTTGCAACAAGATCAATGGACTCGGGAAGGCTTAATAAGTCAGGTGAGTCTTCCACGGAAAGGCGGATATTGGGATTTCCCTGGCGGTTTCGGCTGGGAAGGGCAACAATGGTATAACCGCCCTGGGAGATTTCTGCCCCGTTAAAAAAGTCGGCCATCTGTCCAGGGCCTGCTGTGACATGCCCTTTGCTGCTATGAAGTACCACCCGGCCTGAAAGATCAACCCGCCTTACGGGGATAATAAAGACAAACCGATGATTTTTTCCGATTTCCAGGGGATGGAAGACTTTGTCAATGCTTTGAAATTCAACAATGGGATTTCTGTCAAGGAACTGCATTAAATCTTTACTGCCAAGGGCATACGCAGTTAAAGACTTTCCCCTGAAAAGGCTTTTTTTTCGGTTGGAAACGGCACCGCTTTTCACCAGTTCCATTAATGCATCAGTAAAAAAAGGGGTATGGATACCCAGGTCTTTTTTATTGGCAAGATGTTTGGGCAGAGCCTCGAAAATGGGGCCAAAGGTAAAGGCAAGACAGCTGCCATCCTCAATAACAGAGGCAACATTGGCTGCCAGCTTGTCAAATACAGGCTCCACTGGAAACCTGGGAAAATAAAACGGCGGGTCAATGGATTCAATAACCATGTCAAAGGCATCAAAGGGAACAAAGGTATCCCCAAAAGTGAAAGGAATTTCCTGATTGATTTCACCCACCACAAGATCTGCCAGGGCCATGGCCCTTCTGGCCACATCAACTCCTACACCCAGACTGCAGTAACCCGCCTTGTTGGGAGGGGTTATCTGAATAAAGGCAACATCAATGGGGATTTGTCCCTCCTTCATAAGCAGGGGGATGGCTGAAAATCTTGAGGGAACCAGATCTACCTGGCCGGCTGATATGGCTTCAGCAGATACCCATCCGGAAAAAAAGGTTTTAAGGCGGTACCGTTTGGATTGTAATGCTTCGTATGAGATGGCATCCCCGAAACTGACAAGCTGGATCAGGGTCAGGTCCTGCAGACCGTATCCCTTTGCATGCATGAGGCAGTTCACAAGGGTTCGGGGTTCAGCAGCACCCGTGCCGATAAAGATGTTCATTCCCGGTTCAATTTTGTTCAATACATCGCCTGGAGAAACAATTTTTTTCTTCCATGAATCGGTTTTTTTAAGCAACATAACGCTCCTGCCTTAAATTTATATCCTTCAGACTTCTCATAGTACCATAAAATATCAATATCTGATACTTTTAATCAGACCAGGATAGGATTGCAGAAAGATTGGGCCTTGTTCGGACATTGCTTCTTTACCATTTGCCGAAAATGGCAGCACTGCCAAATTCGGCAAATGACAATTTATCCCGGGGGATCATCGTTGATCAGAAGGATGAATTGGTTTATTTTTCAATTTTTCAATATTATCCCTGGCAAATGTAATGGATGAATCTATTTCCAGGGCCATTTCATAGTATTTGATGGCAATCTTGATTTCTCCCATTTCCCTGTAATTTGAACCGATATTCGCATAGTTGATAGCAAGGGAGGGGTCAACCTCTATAGCTTTTTCAAAACAGGTAATGGCCGTTTCATGGTTTTTTTGCATAAAATGACAGACTCCCATGGTATTAAACATATCCGGGCGCTGCTCATCAATTTTAAGGCCTTGTTTACAGATTTCAATGGCCCTTTCATATTGTTCAAGATCTTTTAAGCATGCCCCCATGTGGGAATAGATATCAGGCATATTCAGTTTTACAGGATCTCTTTTCAGGGCAGTTTCAAATTGGGTTAAAGCGGCTTGGTGATCGTAAATAGCGTTGAGCATCAGACCCTTGTAAAAGCTTGTATAATATTTGCCGGGCAAGGCCTTTTCCAGTTCATCCAGTTTTGACAGCGCCTGTACAGGATCAAAACTTTCTGTGATTAATCTGGCAGAAAACATCCCCACACTGGCGGCAACTGCTCTTTCCCTGAAATGTGCTCCGGGAATGATGGTATAAAATGCCGGAACCTCAAGCTTTTTATGCATGGTGCTGATGGCAAGGACCTGATACCCTTTATTGTCAAGAGTTTGGATCAGGCTTTCCACCTCGGTTTTGATATTATGACTTGAAAGATCAGGTAAAGTATCTGCGTTGATCATCTTTTCAGGGTGGGTGATAAATCGGGCATCTTTAATATTGGTAAATTTGGGCAGGCCACTGGCCACATAATTGGAACCTGAATTAAAGTCTCCTGCAAGCTGGGCTGTTTCCGTGAGGGCACGGCTCATGGCTTTTTCAGGGTCGGGGGCTGTGCCAGCTGTCCAGACAATTTCACTTAAGTCAGGGAAGGTTGCGGGGTCCCAGGCAAGAAGAGCAATGGTGGGGATCCCTGTATCCAGGGAAAAATCCGAAGCATAAACCTTAATCCCCTCTTTTTTATATTTATTCAGAATTTCAATGACCAGAGGATCAGTAAAAGAATTAAGGTTGATTCCCGGAACATTTAAATTTTCATGGCTGACCATGGAAGATGTATGCCGCTCGACCAGTTCGCAAATCCCCTGAATTAATGCTTCTTCCGTACAATTGCCTGCACTGGGTCCGTTAAATTCATTAATCATATAAAACCAGTTACAGGGGATAAAAATCTCTTGTTGTTTTGTCAGATTATATCCTCTGGTCCATTTTAGGGGGAGGCCATCAAAGATTGGTTTTACTTTTAAGGCATCTTCTTTGTTATCATGGACAGATTTTATAATCTGTTCATAGGAAAGGGCTTTTTCACCCAATTGTTTTGAGGTTGAATAGAAAAAATTTTCTACTTTTTGCACAAAATAAAAAAAGCTGAAACGTTCTGCAAGCTCCATCACTGCACTGGCTTCTGACTGAGCAGGTGTACCGCCTTTACCCATCTGCTTTTTTGTTCCGATCACATTTTTAGCATCAGTGCCGCATTCACTGAAAAAAACCGGTATGTCCAACCGCCCGTTATCAATTCTTCGGGTCTGGCTTAAAATATCAAGATTCAGTCTGGCTGTTTTTTCTTTAAATCCTGCCACGGTATCTTCAGGAGATATGATCTTGTCCTGGTCATATGTATAGCCTTTAAGGGCATCCTTTAACTCAATTTTATAACTCATGAATTATCCTTGAAATAAATCCTTAATTTTAGGTCAAACATAAAAATTTTTCTTTACTTGTTGACACGTCCTATTTTGTCCCCAACCTTAATTGTTCCGCCTTGAAGGATCTTAGCAAATACACCTTCCTTGGGCATAATACAATCCCCGGTCCTATAATAAATGGCACATTTTTTATGGCATTCTTTTCCGATCTGGGTGATTTCTACGAGCGCGGTTTCTCCTAGTTTAAAAACCTGACCTATGGGCT
>JAQICW010000014.1 GCA_027858355.1 Desulfobacula sp. | reverse complement strand
TTCACTCTCTATTAATTCATCAGGAAAGGCAGAGCAGTTTACAGCTATAAAAGATCCTTGAAAAACCGGACTTCTGGCATGGATGGCTTTTGCTATCAATTCTTTTCCTGTCCCGGTCTCCCCCATTATCATAATGGGTGTATCCGGACTTTTTGCAACCATATTGATAAAATCCATAACATCTTCAATGTTTTTGCTTTCTCCGATAAAACAGGGGTGATTATCTTTCAGATATTTTTCCTGGAGAATTTTAACCTCTTTTCTCAAAGCAATGGAGGATATGGCTTTTTTAATGGTTAACTCAAGAATATCTGGATTCATGGGTTTAAGGATAAAATCAAAAGCACCTGTTTTCATTGACAGGATAACCATATTGATGTCTTCAAATGCGGTTATCATGATAACCGGAAGATCAAGGGTCTTCTTTTTTATGATAGCCAAAGCGTCAATCCCGTTCATGGCAGGTAGACCAATATCCATTAAAACCAGATCAGGCGCATTCTTTTCCAGACCTGATAAAAATGATTCTGCATCGGCAAAACAAGAGATGTCATATTCTTCAGACAGGATCAGCTCAAGACCGTCACGAATGGATTCTTCATCATCCACAACGCTGATTGAGTATCTTATCACGGCTCAATCTCTTCTCTTTTCAGGGGTAGCTCAATAATAAACCGGGCACCTTCTTTTGTGCCGGAATTAAACCTTAACGAACCGCCATGGTCAGTAATGATTCTATGGCATATGCTAAGACCTATGCCTGAACTATTGGTTTTTGTTGTGTAAAACGGATCAAATATTTTTGACTGGCTTGACATGGGGATACCAGGACCTGAATCCTTTATTGAGATAGCAATGCAATCCTTTTTCTTATATGTTTCAACCTCTATTATTTTTTTGCCGGCATACTCTTTCATGGCCTCGGCCGCATTGGTAATAAGATTTAAGACAACCTGTTCAATCAGATGCGGTTCGCTCCAGCATTCCGGAAGAGTTGGATCAAGTTTTTTTATAAATGTAATCCCATCTTTCCTTAATGAGACAGATGTCAGTTTTGTAAGCTCATCAATATTATTATTGATATTGGCCATGATAAACTGGGGTTTGCCGGGCTTTGAAAAATCCATTACCCGTTTAATTATGGATTCTATCTTGTTGGAGGCAAGCTCTACCTTGTCAATTATTGATAGAACATTATTAATATCGCCCATATTTTTATATATTTGTTTTAACGCTTTTAAATAGATATAAATACCGGATAAAGGATTTCGTATTTCATGGGCAATTCCAGCAGTGACCCTGCCCAGGGAGGTCATTTTATCCTGGATTCTTAAAAAATTTTCAACCTCTTTAGAGTCCGTAATATCCATGACATTGGTTATCACTGATTCAATACCCATATAATCTATTTTTTGGGCACTGATTAATGCCCATCTTACCTGGGATTCCTCTTTCCCCCCTTCGGGATAATATCTGAAATCTGTTTCAATATGCCTTATTTTGTTCTTAATTAAGTCTTGATATTTTATTTTTAAAAGCTTTAGAACATCAACATAGATATTTTCAAAATCAGGGGGTTCAAAAGCACTTGTACTAAGACGATGAACCTTTCTATAACCTTCATTCCTATAGACTTTTTTATCGTTCTGTATAATGGAGATACAATTTAATGAATTTTCAATTAAGGTCTTAAATCTTATCTTACTTTCTTCTTCTGCTTTTTCTGATAATTTTCTTTTTTCTTCCAGATCAATTCTGTAAAGTCCAAAGGCAATATCATCTGAAATCTCTTTTACAATGCTTTTTTCAGTTTTATCCAGGCTGAGTTCATGAGGAATTGAAAGTACCATAAATCCATAGTTCTTATCCTCATGGGTAAGTCTTACAGCCATGGAAGCCCTGCCGGAATAATTTTTTGAAAACGTGCATTCAGCGCATTCTTTGACTGGATTTGCCACACAGAAAACTTCTTCCGATTCAAGAGTTTTTTTTATGCAACGTGTAAACTCCCTGTTTTCAAGATTAGTTCGCATTTTATCAAAGTTGGTAGCGAATCCTGACTGGGCGATCATCAGGACATTGTTGTCCTCATCCAGCAAACCGATCCAGGCATTGTAATAGCCTCTTTTCTTAACCAGGATACTGCAGATACCGTTTATGAGTTTTTGTTTGTCATTCTGGGTTACAAGAAGCCTGGCAACATCTCTCAACGCCCGTAATACAAGATTTAAATGCTTGATTTTCTTTATCTCATAGTCATTGTTCACGAGCCACCCCAATGCAATAGATTACTCCACAATACCCAGTACTTCAACTTCAAAAATCAGGGTAGCACCCGGCTTTATTAGGGACCCTGCTCCTCTGTCTCCATATGCCAGTTCAGGCGGTATATACAATTCCCACTTTGATCCCACCTTCATCATCTGCAGGGCCTCAATCCAGCCTTGAATAACGCCGCCCACCTGAAATGTTGCAGGCTTGCCCCGTCGATAGGAAGAATCAAACTCTGTTCCGTCAATAAGCGTGCCTTTATAGTGACACTCTACAGTATCCGTTACCTTTGGCAAAGGCCCGTCGCCTGCTATCATAATTTTATATTGAAGCCCGGATGAAAGGGTTACAACATTTTCCTTTTTCTTGTTTTCATCTAAAAACTTAAACCCTTCTTCTCTGTTTACTTTGGCTTCCATTTTAATCCTCTCAATTTGTTTCTGTCTTGCCAGTCGCTGATAAGACATCAGAATCTGTTCTAATTTTTCTTGAGTCAATTTAGGTTTTTTTTCATGATTGTCCATGGCCCCCATCATAAAAAATGCAGGGTCAAGCTCAAAAATTTCTTTTAGTTTATCAAAAATATCATATCCAAGAGCGTAACTGATCTGCTTTTCAAGATCCGCTTTTTCAATGGATTGTGCTTTTTCTTCTGCTGCAAAACAGTCCATATTAAAAAAAAACACAACAATCAGAACCAGAAAATATTTTTTATAATTTTGCATTAAGGTCTCTCCTTTATCAAAGCATTTCTATGACGCATGCCATGGATACCCCGCCGCCGCCACAAAGGGTGGCAAGGCCAAGGGATTTTTTTCTATTTTTCATGGCATACATCAATGACACGACTATTCTTGCACCAGTGGAGCCAACTGGATGACCCAGCCCGATTCCAGAACCATTGACATTGGTGATTTCCCGGTTCAGTCCAAGTTCTCTTTCGCATCCGATATACTGGCCGGCAAAGGCCTCATTTAATTCAATGAGTTCAAAATCCTTAAGTTCAATCCCTGACGATTTAATTAAATTTTTCACTGCAGGAACCGGAGAAAGGCCCATGACAGAAGGATGGCAGGCACCCCTTGAGGTTGCTTTTATCCTTGCTATGGGGGAAAGTCCCAATTCTCTGGCTTTTGAGGCAGACATGATAATCATACCCGTTGATCCATCATTAATACCGGAAGAGTTCCCTGCCGTCACCTTGCCGATTTTTGGAACAAAGGCTGCCGGAAGGGCGGAAAGCTGTTCCATAGTTATTCCCGGCCGGAAATGCTCGTCTTTATCAAAAATAATGGGATCTTTTCTTTTTTGAGGAATACTTACTTGTACGATTTCATCCTTAAATGATCCATCCTTTGTGGCGCGCTCTGATTCATTGTGGCTTCTTAAAGCCACTTCATCCATTTCTTGTCGGGAAATGTCCAGATGCTGGGCTATAAATTCAGTGGTATGTCCCATAATATAAGGCTTCCCCACAAAATAACTCAAAGGCGGTTTGGTTTCATCCACTGGTCCGTCTTCAGGATGGGGGATGATATGGGAACCGCAGTGCAAAGCGTGAATCATGTTATCGACAAAAGTCTGGTCCTGAAGCCTGCATCCCCAGCGGGCATTTGGAACACTGTATGGTGTTGATGACATATGCTCTGTTCCACCTGCCAGGATAATATCTGCCATGCCTGCCTGAATCATGGCCATCCCTGAAATCATGGCCTCCATCCCGGAAATACAGACCCTGTTGATGGTGACGGCCGGCACTGTATCGGGTATATCGGCCAGCAATGCCCCAACCCTTGCTACATTGAGCGTGTCACAGGATTCCATACAGCATCCATAGCGTATATCATCTATCATTTCAGGTTCAATATTTGCCCTTTTAATGGCTTCTTTCATGGTCACGGCTGCAAGACTTGCCCCATTCATAGGGAGCAGGGTTCCACCAAAAGCACCAATGGCTGTTCGGCAGCCTGATACAATGACAACATCTTCCATTCTTATTATCTCCTGTTCTTTAGTTTTTATCCATATATGTTCTTAACTCAAATCTGGCAACTCCGAAAGTTGAATTCTTAAAATAAATGTTCTTCCATACTGGCTGCCGGATTATTTTCATAGGTGATGGCGGTAAGTTTCCCCATGGTTGCAGGTATGATGGTGGCGATAAAAAATTGAGCCGTCTTAATTTTCCCCTGATAAAAATCGCTTTCCTTTGTATCAAGTTTTTCAATTGAAATATTAGCCCGCCACAGAAGCATCCATGCCATGATAATGTCTCCTGTTGCCTCCATCAATGGATGGGCACAGGCAAAAGCTGAGGCCATATGTTTTGATAAAAGTGCATTACCCGTGTTTTTGCATGTGACTTCAAATAAAACAAGTGCGGCTTGCAATTTTATTGCAAGCTCATTTAAATTGTCATGGCCCTTGGCTGCCAATATAGTTGCTTTAATTTCACGTATCAGCACATCCAGCAAAGCTCCATTATTTCCAGTAACCTTTCGTCCCAGAAAATCCATAGCCTGAATACCGTTTGAACCTTCATAAATGGAGGCAATTTTACAATCCCTTACCATCTGCTCCACAGGATACTCTCTGGTATACCCATATCCTCCAAATATCTGCATGGCCTCAACACAGACATCAAAGCCTTTTTCACTGGAATAGGCTTTAACCACGGGTGTTAAAATTTCCACCAGATTTGAATAGTCTTGGACCTCTTTCTTATCTGTTGCCGTCTCTTTTTTATCAAAACAATAGGCAACATAATAAATCAGGCTTCTTATACCTTCCACATAGGATTTCATTTTTAACAGCATCCGTTTCACATCAGGGTGACGGATAATCGGTACCTGGCCTGCCCCATGGTCGGCAAGTTTTTCAATACTTCGACCCTGGAGCCTTTGCTTTGCATAATCAAGGGCATGCAGATAGGCCAGATTGGCACTTGCAAAGGCCTGTGTTCCAACCTCCAGCCTGACTTCATTCATCATGTGAAACATGATTTGCATTCCCCGATTGGGGGTTCCCAGCAAAAATCCCCGGCACTTGCCTTTGCTGCCAAGAGACAGGGAGCAGGTCGGACTGCCGTGGATTCCCATTTTTTCTTCAACCCCTGTACATACAACATTATTTAGTTCACCGAATGTCCCATCTTTGTTAACCCAGATTTTGGGAACAATAAACAGGGAAATACCCTTGGTTCCAGCAGGAGCTCCTTCAATTCTGGCAAGTACGGGATGAATAATATTTTCAGTAAGGTTCTGTTCCCCATTTGTAATAAAAATTTTACTGCCCGTGATTTCATAGGTGCCATCATCCAGATTTTTTGCTGAGGTTGTCAATGCCCCGACATCTGATCCTGCGCCGGATTCTGTCAACAGCATTGTTCCTCCCCAGACACCAGTATAGAGTTTTTCCAAAAACAGGTCTTTTTGTTCCCTGGTCCCAAAAAGATCAATCATTTTTCCGGCACCATGGCTGAGAATGGGATATGTTGTTAAAACATAATTTGCACAGGTAATATATTCCATGGCTGCCTGGGCAATACTGAAGGGAAGCCCCTGTCCACCATACTCAGGATTTTCAGTTAATGCACACCATTCACCTTCCACCAGAAGTCTGTGGGGTTTTCTCAAACATTCCGGGACCTTGACCATACCATTTTCAAAAATCACGCCTTCGTTATCGCATTGGGTATATGTTGGAAAAATTTCTTTAACTGCCAGGTTTTTGGCTTCTTTTATCACCATATCAAACATTTTTTTATTAAATGCCTGGTATTTAGATGATTTCAAAAACGTATCAACCTGGAATTGTTCATAAAGGCCAAAATCGATATCTCTTTGATCGCTAAGTTTTGGGGCCATTCTACACCTCTTGTATGTATTAATATTTAGGCAAATGAAATTTACTTATCCGGAATAAGCATGTCAAGAAAAAAACAACTATGTATCAATCATGTGAACAGTGTTTATAAAAATGGATGTAAAAAACCACTCGTGAGTATCAGGTTTTAAGACAATGTACTATAATTTAACGATTGGCGGTTTCTTTTGTTTTTTCTTGAAATTCTCACTTCCCATGGACAGGAGACTTGTGATGGTGATTTCATCAAGACGATTAAACATTGCACGGCCGGCCTCGATCCAGACCCATCTGGACAGACACTCTCCTGCCCGGTTGCAGGCTCCACAGACCTGTTTTTCCTGCTCTGCGCAATCGATAATGACCATAGATTCCTCTAAGATCCTTACAATTTGACCAATGGATATTTTATCCGGGGATTTTGCAAGCCTGTGCCCGCCAAGTTGGCCTCTATCACTTTCTAGAATGCCGGCTTTTTTCAGTTTGCTCGTAATCTGTTCCAGGTATTTTAATGAAATGTTCTGCCGACTGGAAACATCACTCAAAGGTACTGGTTTTTCTTTGCCGTAAGTTGCAATATCAAGGAGAAGCCTTGTTCCATACCTGCTTTTGGTTGTCACCCGCATAGCCTCTCCCTCAAGCAATCAAAAATACCTATTCCTCCTCTGGACGTAAATGCTCCGGAATAATCAGCATTTTTACAATCAAGGGTTTCAGGAATGACCAT
>JAQICW010000640.1 GCA_027858355.1 Desulfobacula sp. | reverse complement strand
CCTACAATGCCATATTTCATTCTCAGTTCAGACCCTATATTGCCCACAATAACGGTTCCCGTATTGATTCCGATTCCCATTTCAAGGGGAGGGTAGCCTTCTGCAAGGATTTCATTGTTTAGAGGGATCAGGATGTTCTGCATCTCAAGGGCGCATGCTACAGCTCGTTCCGGGTCATTGTCGTGACTTTCAGGGGCACCAAAAATCGCAAGAATGGAATCGCCAATAATTTCATCTATGATGCCGTCATATTTATGGATAATAACAGACATTTTTTCCAGGAAACGGTTCAATAATTGTACCATTTCCTCGGGATCTCTTGTCTCGGAAAGACTTGTAAACCCCCTCAGGTCAGCCATCAATACAGTAATGGTCTTTCTTGTGCCACCGATTTGTCGTCCTTTGGGTGACTCTAAAATTTCATCAACCACCTTGCTGGAAAGATACCGGCCAAAAGTTTCCCGGATAAAATTAACCAGGTGCAACCGTTCATCAGAAACGCTGAGAATGGTTTCCAGCATTTCTTTTCTGGACGTTACAATACTTTTGATTTCCTCTGGGGCATCACCTGAGAGTTCGACCTGATCTGCCAGGGAGATGTCTTCCTGGATTCTTTTGTTGGCGCTGGCTATTTTTTCAAGAGGGGTTATGATTTGATGATTTAAAAATTTTTTCAATGTTATTGTCATAAATGCGATTATAATTCCCACCATGATTATTATTCTTACACCATACCAGAACAGTTCTATGGGCAATACGTCTTCAGTTGTCCATTTAAAGAAAAGGGAAAAAACAAGGAGGGCTGCTTCTATGAACAATATTCTCCAAAAGACACCCATAAGCAGGAGCCTTCTCACGCCATTTTTTTTATTTTTGTTATAATAAGTCACTATATGCTTGATGCCTTATACCCGGCCTCAGTTACTTCTTTAATTGCCCTATCAATGAGGTCTGAGTTATCTGCATCAAAAAAGGCCTTCTTTTCATCAAGGCTCACCGCTACATTGGAAACACCGGCTATCTCTTCAAGGGTTTTTTTGACCATTCCCGAACAGTGGCCGCAGCTCATCCCCTCGACATTCAGAGTTATTTTTTGTAAAGTCATATTAAACCGTCCTTGTTAAAAAGTTAAAATCGATATTATTTAAATCATACCATATAGTCGTACAATAATGGTTGAAAAATATTCGTCAACATGCTGGCAATGCATTGCTCCTTTTCGAATATATCCTTAAAATTTTATTTTGTTTATGATAGGATGCATTTTTTAAAAAAAACTATTAAAGGATGTATGAATTGAAAGAATTAAAAGGATCACAAAAAAAATATTTAAGGGGACTTGCTCACAATTTGAATCCGGCGGCATTTATCGGTCAGAAAGGAATTACCAAAACACTGCTGGAAGAAATTGACAGGGCTCTAAAAGCTACTGAGCTGATCAAAGTGAAATTTAACGATTATAAAGAGAAAGATTTGAAAAATTCTTTGATCAAAGAAATTGCAAAAGCTACCAGCTCCCATATTGCAGGCATGGTTGGACATGTGGTTATTTTATACCGGCAAAATAGTGATGTGGAGAAACAGCAGATCAGATTGCCCTGAACCAAAAAAAATTTTAATACTGATTCACAGTATCAAATAAAAATTTTGAGAGGAAACAATGGAATTGAATTTAAAAGGTAAAATCGCATTGGTCACAGGATCAGGGAAAAAGTCAGGCATAGGCTATGCGATTTCAAAAAAATTTGCTTCTGAAGGCTGTCATATCATCATTGCAGACTATGGGAGTGAAAAAGGACTAAAAGCCGATGTGAAAACCGGTTCCATGAATGAAATGATGGTGATCGGAGAGGAGCTGCACAATGAGTATGGAGTAGAAACCCTTGTGGTTAATGTTGATGTGACCCATATGGACACCATCCAGAATATGGTGTCTGTCATCCAGAAAAAATTTGATGGCGTGGATATTTTATGTAATAACGCCGGTGCCACATTTGGTGTGCCCAATGGTATCCATACCTACGATGAAACCGCCTGGATGAAAACCATTGATGTTAATCTCCATGGGGTTTTCAGGGTATCCAAGGCCATTGTCCCCATGATGCAGGCAAAGGGTGGAAAAATTATCAATATTGCATCCAGGGCAGGTAAGGTACCGGCACTTTTTAACGGGGCCTATTCAGTTTCCAAGGCAGGCGTGATCATGCTGACCAAGGTGATGGCCAAAGAACTTGCTGGATTGAATATCCGGGTGAATGCCATCTGTCCCGGACAGATTATGACCGACCTTGAAAAATGGCGGTTTGGGCTGGAGGCCCAATTTTTCGACACCACGGTTGAGGTACAGGAACAAAAAATGTGTGAGACGATTCCCATGGGCCGGATCGGCTCACCACAGGAGGTCGCTGACATGGCTTTGTTCCTGGCATCAGATGCATCAGGTTATGTCACGGGCCAGGCATTGAATATTTGTGGGGGACAGCTGATGGAGCTATAATAAGGGTATAAACAGATGTGATTATTGCAGTCAGGATAATAATTTTACACGTTTTTAAAAGAAAGGGATATCATAAATGACAGAAACAATAACAGGTGGACAACTTGTAGCCCAGGCATTGATTGAAAAAAAAGTGGATACTATTTTTTCATTGTGCGGCGGACATATTACACCGATTTATCAATATCTTGAAGGATCTGAGGTTAAAATTTTCGATACCCGGCACGAGCAGTCAGCTCTATTTATGGCAGAAGCCTGGGGGAAACTGACTCGCAAGCCCGGGGTTGCCATGGTAACGGCAGGTCCTGGTTTTACCAATGCCTTAACCGGTGTTGCCAGCGCCCATTTTTCAAATACCCCCCTTGTATTAATAGCAGGTTGTGTGGGGCTTGATAATAAGGAAAAACTGGACCTCCAGGATATGCCCCAGGAAGCTGTGATTAAACCCATGGTGAAAAAGACACTGGTCTGTCAGAAAGCAGAACGCATAAATGAATATGTTGATCTTGCTTTCAGGATTGCCCAGAGCGGAAGACCAGGGCCGGTTTATCTTGAGTTCCCCATTGATGTATTAAATACACCGGTTCAAAAAAATGCTGTAAAGTATACCAGTACAAGCGTGTTATCACACCCGGCTGATCCTGCCAAAGCAGCAGAATTGATTGGGATGATTCAAAATGCCAGAATGCCTGTGGTAATTGCAGGGACGGGTGCATGGCAGTCACATGCCGAGTCTGAATTAAAGGATTTTATTGAAAAAACAGGCATGCCCTTGTTTACATCCCTGTCCGGCAGAGGGGTGGTTTCTGATGATCACCCGTTGTGTTTTGAAGGGGCAATTGCTATCCGCCCGGGCGGTGGGTTTGCCGCTTATATTGAGACGGATCTGGTTATTATTCTCGGGTCCCGCATTTGTCTTTACTATCTTTTTGGTGATATTTTCAACCCTGCAGCCAAGATTGCACAGGTGGATATTGAACCTGAGGAAATCGGCAGGAACAGAACGATTGATCTACCGATTGTCAGTGATGTAAAAGGATTTCTTAAAGCGTGTAATCAACTCTTGGATGATGAACTTGCGGATGAATTAAAATTAAATTTTGCCCCATGGATTGAAAAGCTCACCACTGCCCATAAAGAGAGCAAAGAGATGACGCAAAAAGACTGGCAGTCTGAGAATATTCCCATTCACCCGATGCGTCTTGCCAGCGAAATCAATGAATTCATGAATCAAACGACAGATATTGTTGTGGCAGATGGCGGAGATACCACCACATGGATGGGAATGACCCGAACCATGACCCATCCGGGAACATACCTGGATTATGGTATTTATGGATCTTTGGCAGTAGGGTTGCCCTATGCAAATGCTGCCAAGCTTTTGAACCCTGACAGCCGGGTCTGTCTGATCACAGGAGATGGGTCTGTGGGATTTAATTTTATGGAATTTGAAACAGCCATCCGAAAAAATCTTCCCATTGTGGTGGTCATCTGTAATGATCTTGGCTGGGGAATGATCCGGCACAGCCAGGAACTTCGTATTGGTCATGCCATTGAAACCGGAACATTTATCGGGAAAGTTGATTATCATAAAATGGTGGAAGCAATTGGTGGCAAGGGTTTTTATGTGGAAGATCCCAAAGATATCAAATCAGCCCTGGAAGAGGCATTTGCCTCCAAAAAGGTTTGCTGCATTAACGTGATGACAGATCCAACCTCTGTCAGCCCGGCCAGCATGATGCTGGCAAATGTCGGTGCCTACAAAGCATAAACTTTTTAAAAGAAGGGGATTATGATGGATCCGGTATTGATTGATCAGGTTCGACTTAATTTTAATCCTACTGGCATTGCGATTATCAATGTCGCTATCGGGTTGATGATGCTGGGGGTTGCCCTGGAACTTAAAATAGACGATTTTAAACGGATTGTCTCAAGCCCTAAAGCACCGGCAATAGGCCTTGTAGCCCAGTTTGTCCTGCTGCCGGCCTTTACGTTTTTGCTGGTGCTGTTGATTAAGCCCCATCCTTCCATTGCCCTTGGGATGATGCTGGTGGCAGCCTGCCCGGGTGGAAATCTATCCAATATTATTACCTATCTGGCCAATGGGAATAGTGCTGTATCCATCAGCATGACAGCGGTCTCAACCGTTGCAGCCATTGTCATGACCCCATTTAATATCTCTTTTTGGGGCAGTTTGAATCCTGCAACTGCCAGTATTTTAAAACAGGTAAGCCTGAACCCTGTAGATGTGTTTGTCACTGTTTTTTTGATTCTCGGCATACCCCTTATTGTAGGTATGTCCATTGGCCATTATCTGCCAAATCTTGCACAAAAGGTGAGAAAACCCTTTAAAATATTTTCCCTGGTCTTTTTCATTATTATTGTCTGTGGTGCTTTGGCAGCAAACTGGCAGTATTTTTTAAAGTATGTGGGAATTGTTATGCTGGCGGTTCTGCTACACAATGCCCTTGCATTAAATATTGGCTATTGGTCAG
>JAQICW010000633.1 GCA_027858355.1 Desulfobacula sp. | reverse complement strand
GATGGAAGTTCCGTGGGTTTCAAGCGCGGTTTCCATTGATATCTGATCTACTCCCCTGGCGCCGCCGGAAACAACCGGCATCTGGTTGGCGGCACACAACTTTGCTATGGATCGGGTAAATACCTCTCCTTTGGCATCCACATTGCGGGACCCGATCATGGCAAGCCCGCCGCCTTTTAACAAAGACCGATCCCCGACCCCGAATAATAAAGGAGGCGCTTTTTCCTTTAAATGCTTTTTATATCGGACAGGATAGTCTGTGTCACTCCTGGAGATCACCCATATGCCGTTTCGCTGCCAGTTTTCCACAGCAAAGCCCAATTGGGTACCTCGCCCAAGAAGCGTATCCAGCCTTTTTTCATCCAGTCCGGAACCGGATGCCGCATCCTTGACATACTCAGGGTCCAGTAAAGATGAGGGCCTTAAATTTGCATCAATAAGCCAGCGTACCAGGTTTGTATACTCTGTCTGGCTCAAGGGATTTACAGATGATTTTTTACCCAGAACACCGCAGAGCAGAATGATGGCTTTAGTGTCTTCCGTCAATATATTCATTAATCCATCCTTGGTGAATTCAGTGCTAAGGCCATTGGATAAACAGCTGTACAGCCTGCCTGGCGAAGCAGGGCGGCAGCAACGGTCAGGGTCCACCTTGAGTCCACCATATCGTCCACCAGAAAACAGGGGGAATAAGTTTTGGCCTCAAGGTTGATCTTAAACACCCCATCCAGGTTTTGCACCTGCTTAAAACTGTTTTCCATGAATTTTTGCTGGAGGTTATCCACAACTTTTTCAATACAGGGGACAAAGGAAATCCCCAATGCCTTTGCCAGCCGTTCTGCAAAATCAGGAACCAGCGTGGGGTGGTTTTTAGACGGGATACAGGTGATCCATTCAGGGGTCTGTTCAGGTTTCCATTGGCTGATCATCTCTACACAGGCCGTTACCAGCTCATTGGAAAACCGGTCGTCTTCATATTTGCCTTTATGAACCAGTTGCCCCCAACCGGCATCCCGCCATAAGCAGAGCGCCTTGCCTTCCTCTGCCCGTAGATTTGGTTTGATGTTGCCGGAAAACCCATATGTGAATAATGGGCTATATGCCGGCCACTGCTTACGAGGTGGAATACCCTGATAGCTTCTTCTTAAGAAAATTGCAGCACGGTTTGCCAGATCATCATCAAACTGCTCGGACAAAAGCAAAGACCTGTTACAGTTAACGCATTTCCCACAGGAAGTTGGATTTGGATCATCCAGGGCCTGCTCAAGAAATTCCATGAGACACCCCTTATGGTTCATATAGGCCTGCATTTGTGTTTGTTCATTTTTGCGAATGGCAGTAATTGAAGCTATAAGCACTTCATTTATTTTATAGGTGGCCGCTGCTGCCGTGACATGATATTTGGGACGTATATAAGCTATGGGTGACGGGGATTCGACAGTGAGAAATTTTATAATTTTTCCTTTAATTCGTGATTCACTCAAGTTTAATTTTGTTTGTAACTCTTTTATTGAAAGTCCTGCATCTGATTCTTCCAATACCCTTAATAATTCATTAACATCTTTCTGGGGCGGGAATGCACGTCGAATAAAAAAACCAGCAATATGATCATCTTCCTCACCGCAAAGCAAGATGCCATAGGCTTCATCCACAGCTCTTCCAGCCCGGCCGACCTGTTGATAATAATGAACAACGGAAGAGGGTCTCTGGAAATGAATTACAAATCCCAGGTCCGGCTTATCAAAGCCCATACCCAAAGCCACGGTAGCAACCAGTACTTTGAGTTCATTGTTTAAAAGTTTTTGTTCCAGTTCTTCTTTTAAAGAAAGTTCGTTGCTTGATGATGGTAAGCCAGAGTGATACGCTTCTGCTTTAATATCATTTATCCTCAACCACTGGGCCACCCGCTCTGCATCTCTTCTTGTCAGTGTGTAGATAATCCCGCTGCCTTCAATCTCTGAAATTATTTTTACCAGCCAGGCCATTCGTGCAGCAGGACTTGGCATATGGATATTTTGAAGCATTAGGCTTTCCCGTACCAAAGGCCCACGGATCGTTTTAATATCAATACCCAATTGGGAAACGATATCTTTGACCACCCGGTCCGTTGCACCACCAGCATTCTCTCTCGTTTTAAAAGGCCTTCAATGCTTTCCCACTGGCCATCCCGAAAATCAGCCACAGGGTTTCCCAAGGACTTTCTTAAAATATCCAACGCCATTTTTTTCATACGATGACCGGCCCTTTTTTGAGTTTTTTCAGCAGAATTTCTTTTGTTTTTGCTAACCAGGCATCCACATCTGCTTTGGTTTTCAAGGTCTGGTTCGGTAAGGTGGCCTCCTGGATTTCAGGTTCCATTATTCTGGTTGCTTCCAGGATAAGCCGGTCAAACCGGGCCGGCATTGCCGCGACCCTGTCCTTGAAGGCGGATAAGGAGATGTCGGCAAGGGTTGCCAGGACACAATCGGTTGATTCCACATTGATTTTGGGTTTGCCGGCTTCAATTAGCTGCTGTTCAGATCTCAGTGTATATTTCTGATCCGGATCAAGTTGTTTCCAGTTTTCATCTTTTTGAAGACGTGCTTCCCCTTCACCCCAACAGACTTCAAACATATCATTTACCCTGTTGATCTCATTTCGAAGCAATTGGGTCAAATTCTTCACCAGGGGTTTCAACAGGTCTGTTTTTTCAAGAAGCTGCCGTTCTTTTTCAATATGATTGACCTGGGTGATCATCATCTCTGTTTCTTTTAAGCCCTGGGCATGATGTGCCAGGCGCTGGAGACTGGCCCAGGAGGGCCACCTTTTTTTAATATTCTCGGCAAGATCATTCCAGTCATCAATGCACCGGGTGAGAATCTCTCTTGCATTGTAAACGGCCAGCAATTGTTCATTGCCTGCCGTGAGCCGGAGTTCTTCAAGCAGGGATAGATCCGGCGTTTTCGGCATAGGCGGCTCGCCGCCTGCCTGTTGGCTCAGTTCCCTCATTTTTTCAAGGAAGGAAGATACGCCGACCAGTTCTTCTTCTTGTTTGACCTGAAGTTTCATCTTTTGAAGCAGTTTTCGAATCTGGACCCGCTGAGCTGTAGTAATGGTGGTGGATTCAATTTTAAAAAATGTTTTACCAATATACTTTCGCTCAAGTCCTTTAGGGTCAATGGTATGCCCCCGCTCATCCTGGGCCCTGACAAGCCCTGCCACCAAAAGCGCCTGGAGACCGCCATCCACTGAATCCCTAGACCATCCATAGGGTGCCTCTTCAAAATTGAAACGGATGTCATTACCTTTTTTTCCTGCGGCAATCATACCCAGAATGGCTTTACAGACCGCATTTTTCACCGGCTCTCCATCATCGCCCACTGCCTTTAATGCATCCGGAGCTCCCTGCTTGGCCCTTGAATAGACCTTATCCCAGCCACTGTGATCGGCTATATTGAAGTTTGGATACAGGCGCTTAAGAGAGTTGCCGGCAGCTTCCAAAACCATTTCCTGCAGATTGTTCCCCACGATTTCATTGCCGCCGGCCTGAAAAACCCTTGCCCCGGAAAAGGCATCATTTAATAAATCCTTGATCTTGCCTTCGGCTGTATTCTTTGTTGTTTCCATGGCAGCGCGCGCTTCAATGCCTTCCGGTGTGTTTGGAAAGCCCCGTTTTTCAAGGGTGCTGCCGGAAGCCTTAAAATCGATAAGATTACGTCTGAGATCGTCAACAGACCGTTTGGGAATAAAAACAAACACGGTGGGAGAATGATTGCCTGCCTGCCGTGCATCAATCCTTACCGAGTTTTCTTCTATGCTCCAGCCATCCTGGACCCAGACATATATTTTTTTATCACTATCCAAAGGAAGTTCAGAATCAAACAAGGTAAAAAGACTGCGGGGCACTTTGGAATTTCCCTGGGTCAGGGTAAGTCGATTCACCAATTGTGAAAACCGCTGCCGGATGCGATCATCCCGTTCCGCCTCAATGCGGTGGGCTTCATTATTCAGGACACTTCTCTGACTTAAAAACTCATCATTCCATGCTGAACTTTCCTCGGTCTGTATCCGGTATTCATCTGCAACTTTCATTAAGAGTTCGCATTTGTCCATAAGATTCGGAAGTTTGCTTCTGATGGAGCTGCTACCCTTTGCAAGATCCGTGACCATCAAATCCGCAATGGTATCAACATTGGATTTAATACCGATTTCATTGTTACTGCCCGCAAGCTTATTAATCAAAAAAACCAGGCCCGATGCCCTTGCCATCAGTTGTTCATCTTCAGATCCCTGTATCCAGCTCATGGTCTTTTGATGCACTTTACGGGGGAGAATCCTTGACTGTAACAATTTGTCTGCAGAATCAAAATAAAGGTAATCTGCTGGGACCACAGACCCCAACTCTTCTTCGGTGTTAGTCTTAATGACCTTATGAATCATGCTGAGCTGATTTCTCAACTGGCTGTCCGTTCCGGTCTGATCCAGCACCCGAAGGGTATTTTCCCAGAATCGTCGCCGTACCGGCAGGATGGGATAATCCTGGGCAAAAAATTTCATATCATCCTGATGATGGCAAATGCTTGTCTCTCCAAGATGTCTTGAAATCTCACCCAGGTTTTTTTGCATGATCTGTTCTATGGGTGAAATGGTATCTGGTTTTTTCCCTAAAATCACCTTTCGGATAACCGTGTCCACGTCTGCATCAGACAATTCAACACGGAGGGTGAAACGGCCTGCCAGCTTCTTAAGATTGGAAGTGCCGGTGACTGCCGTCTGTCCGGTACCAATGAAAAGCAGCTTTCCGCCGATATTTTTACTGCAGGCTTCAACCGCTTCCTGGACATCAGTTGACAACTGAGTGTTGCTTTCTCCGATATATTGCTGTACCTCATCCAGAACCACAAGGGTCAGGGGAAACTTTCCCTCTCGGGTCAATGCCTGGCGCATGGCCTTTAACATTTCGTCGCTGCTGATATCTGAAACATGAGGATAGCGATTGTTTAAGGTCTCCACACATGCAACAGGGGTTGAAAAGAGCATGGGTTTTTCTTCAACCAAAGCTTGATGAAGGCCTTCTGCTACATAAAAATTATCCAGTTCCTCCTGCCAGCCATATCCTTTTTCTTTGACCCTTGATTTAATGGAATCGTAAATTCCCTCTCTTTTGAGCCACATGACAAAGCAAGCAACCGGATATTGTTCCGGAAGCCCGACAGATTTGAAGAGGATCCTTAAAAGAGCCAGGCGGACACTGCCCCTTGAACCTGCACCCAGAGTTCCTGAAGCTGCAGCAAGGCCGCCATACCGCTTTGATTGTATGCTGAGTTCTTTAAAATGCTCTTGAATGGACTGCGGCAGGTTAACGATCCCCCTAGCAGAGGCACCATCCGCAAAACACGTATCTTCCCATAACGCACGAAGCATTTTAACTAGATAGTATAGGAATTTTCATTTTTGACGTATAATATCAAACTATTATGGTAAATTTGATGAAGATGTGATTTATTTTAGCCGATGAGACAGTCATTGGGCAAAAAACCAACCATTGCGGACAGAGATATATTTAAAACTATATTCCATAATCATTGGGAGGAATTTAAAGAAAAACACCCTCAATATAATAC
>JAQICW010000625.1 GCA_027858355.1 Desulfobacula sp. | reverse complement strand
TTTAAGCGAAAAGGGTAAGAATAAAGTCCTATGGTGGAATAACCGAGGTATCTTTTTACGCGCAAAAAATCAATATGAAATGCTGGAAAGTGTCCGGTGATGCTGGCAGTAAAATGTCTGATGGTCACTTCCGATTTCGTCTGAAGTTTAGGCAGATATTTTTGTTTTTGTTCTTCAGTCCCGAAATAGTAGATGGGGCCAATGCCCAGGGAATTACCCGCTGCAATGGTAGCGGCCTGGGAGCCGTCAATCCTGGCAATTTCTTCAACGCCTATAATGTATGAAATATAATCCATTTCCTGGCCGTCATACTTTTCTGAAACAAACATGCCAAAAAGACCTATTTCCCCCATTTTTTGGGTCAGTTCTGCAGAAAATTCTTCTTTTTCGTCAAGCTCTCCTGCAATGGGTGCGATCTCTTTTTGGGCAAACTTTCTGACTTCCTTACGGATCATTTCCTGTTCTTTGGTAAGGTCAAAATCCACCCTGCCCCTCCTTTGTATTATACGTTATTTTGTTTTTGCTTATGGTTTTTTTTCACTGAAAGTACCCGACAATTTAAAAAAACTGATCGAGCGCTCAGTCTATGAGCAAGATTCTATTATTAAAGCGATTATTTTGTCAAATGCTTTTTTGATTGATTGTTAAAATTTCATTGAATATTCGGAATGTCAATCTTGATTTTCATAGTAAAAGCATTTTTGTCCTTAAATTTTGAAAGAATATTTTTTGAAAGAATATATTGCAGATCAGACAAGGAAAGAATATTTTTTTGACAAGGTATTGAATAAATGTAAAAAAACCATGACTGAGCGCTCGTTCAAATATCATTAACAGCAACCTTATTATAGGGAAGGGAGCGATCATTTGGAGAAAATTAAAAAAATCATGAATTAAAAAAAGCAGGTAGAAGTCCCTACACAGATAAAAAACCCTGAACCGGTTCAGAAAGAACGACTGCTCACCAGTATCGAACGGTGCAAACGAAGATTTATGACGGAAACCAATGAGCCTCTGGATTTGGGGTCGTTATTGAGGCAATTGGGAAAAAAATTGTTAAAAGAGAAGACTTTTCCATTTTTGCAGTGGATTCGCGCCTACCTGGCTTCGGTTCAAAGTTTGTCTGGAAATCTGCTAAAGTTTTAAAGTAGATCTGCCGATATTTTAACAGATCAAAAATGACAAAAAGGAAAAATTAATTTTTTATGCAAAGCAGAATTAACAATTGAGAAAGCCCAAGCATAAGGAGCGAAGCATTCCAATGACAATGAATTTAAGAAACAGGTTTTTACTTCCCATGCTCTTGTTGATTATCCTGGGCATGGGAACATCCACGGTGGTGTCCTACATCAAGGCAAAGGATGCCCTTGAAGACCAGATCAACGCACGGCTTGAACAGACGGTGAATTCGACTCAGGAGGTGATCGGAGCCTGGATTAAGGATCAGAAGCTTAACGTGTCCAACTGGAGTCGTCAAAAAACGTATATGACGGCGGTGAAAGACACCTTTATCGGCAAGGCCGCAAGGAAATCTGCCGACGTGGAACTGGCAATGCTGAAGGGCGACTATCAGTATTATGAGGATATTTGTGTTGCCGACTAGACGGGTGCACTTGTTTCAGCTTCCAACGAAGCAATTATCGGCAAAATGGACGTGAAAGATCGGGCCTATTTCAAAGAGTCCATGCAGGGCAAGATCTATATCTCCGATGTCATCAAAAGCAAAGGGACCGGAAATCCCGTGTTCGTGATTTCGGCGCCCATCAAGGAGAAAGACCAGGTCACGGGAGTCTTTTTCGGTGTTTTGGATTTAAACACATTTACCCAAAAGTTTGTGGATAACATTAAGGTGGGCAAAACGGGGTATGCCTATATCTACGAAAAGAGTGGATTGATCATTTGCCATCCGGATAAGAGCAATATCTTGAAACTCAACATGAATGACCTTGATTTCGGGAAAAGGATGTTGGCGCAGGGCAACGGTCTTATCGCATACGAATGGAAAGGCGTTGAGAAGCTGGTCGCCTTCAGGACCATTCCGCAAATGGGATGGACCCTTGGCGTTTCTGCTGCCACGGCTGAACTTCTGGCACCGGTCAGGGACCTCAGTTATTGGAACCTGGGGGTTGCCCTTGGCGTATTGTTGCTTTCCGCGGTGGTCATTTTGTTGCTGGTGCAGTCCATTGTCAAACCGATCAACCGAATCGTGAAAGGGCTTCAACAAGGCTCGGAACAGGTGGCCTCCGGGGCCGACCAGGTGTCCGCTTCCAGCCAGTCCCTTGCGGAAGGGGCCAGCGAACAGGCTGCGTCCATCGAGGAGACCTCTTCCTCCATGGAGGAAATGTCATCCATGACCAAGCAGAATGCAGGCAATGCAAGACAGGCGGACAGTCTGATGAAGGAGATGAGTGATTTTGGAAAACGGGCCAACGATTCCATGGAACTGCTGACGGTATCCATGGCAGATATTTCAAAGGCCAGTGAGGAGACGTCCAAGATCATCAAGACAATTGATGAGATCGCTTTTCAAACCAATTTGCTGGCTTTGAACGCCGCAGTGGAGGCGGCAAGGGCGGGAGAGGCAGGGGCCGGATTTGCCGTTGTAGCCGACGAAGTGCGGAACCTGGCCATGCGTTCGGCCCAGGCAGCCAAAAACACGGCGGAACTGATTGAAGGCACAGTGAAAAAGGTGAATGACGGATCGGGTTTTGTGATCCAGACCAGCAACGCTTTTGTTCAGTTAACTCAAAGTTCCGTCAAAGTGGGAGATCTGGTAAGTGAAATTACCGCTGCATCCGATGAACAGGCCCAGGGGATTGAACAGATCAACATAGCCGTCTCTGAAATGGATAAAGTGGTCCAGCAGGTAGCGGCCAATGCAGAGGAATCCGCATCAGCTTCGGAAGAAATGAGCGCCCAATCCCTGGATATGAAATCGATAGTGGCCGATCTATCCACGCTGATCAGCGGAAAAAAGGAAATAACGAAGGAGAGGGCGCCTTTGGCCTCTGCCCGCAAGAAAGGTCCTGTCCAGTATTCGACGCGCCCCAGGGGTAGAAAGTTGTTTCCTCAAAAAGCAGCAGAACCAGACCCCAGGAAGATGATTCCCCTGGATGATGAGTTTTTCAAGGATTTTTAATCAGGTTTCAGTAACATTAACCATTCAATAATTAATGGAGGAAGTATTCATGAAAACAAGAGGTTGGTTTGTATCATTTTGCGTTTCAATCCTGATGTTAAGCGGTGTAACGGCCGTGAGTGCGGCGGAAATCGGCGTGGCATGGGCTGGAAAATCCGGTATGGCCAAACGAGTGACAACCGGTTTTGAACAGGGCATGAAGGAGTTGGCGCCGGACATCAAAATTGAGTATAAAAAAGAATTGGGGACCATGGATGAACTGGTCGTGGTTGCGGGAAAATGGGAGAAGGAGAAAAACGGCATGGTCCTTCTGCGCTCCAATGCCGCAAAATGGCTGGGAAAGAATCCGCCTGCCATACCCACATTTATCGGCGGCTGCAACAACCCAACGGAACTGGGTGCAGTCAAGGACCTTCTGGCGCCGGAAGGAAACATTACCGGCGTGACCTATTACCTGCCCGTTGACACCCAGTTTGATATTTTTCAGGCCATCATACCCGACTTGAAATCCGTATTGCTGCTCCTTGGGGATGGAAACCCTTCCGCTCCTATTGACCAGGCAGCCACAAAGGCGGTCTGTGAAAAGCGCGGCATTGAGTACAATGAAAAATTGTGCGTCACCACGGAAGACGCCATTGCGGTGGTAAATCAGTTTAAAGGGAAGGTTTCCGTCATCATTATCGGCAATCAGTCCTTGAACATCGACAATGCGGAAAATATTGTCAAAGCAGCAGGAAACAGCCCCGTGCTCTCCTATTCGTCAAAACCGGTTAAAGCCGGTGCCCTGGGAGGGTTTGTTGCCGATGACAAGAAACTGGGATATATGCTGGCGGAATCGGTTGTGGCGGTTCTCAAAAACGGCAAAGCAATCAAAGAGGTGGCTGTAAAAGTCGATCCGGAGCCCAAATTCTATATCAATGCCCGTACGGCCGAGGCCTTGAAAATTGACATCCCCTTCACCATTTTGGAAACGGCGACGGTGATTCAATAGTCTATTCATGTTCCGGTAAGAAGCGGAGCGGGATGTTGTTATTCCAATGTCCTGCTCCCGCCTGCTGCACAGTCTCTCAGCACTTTTTTCATAAGGTTCACACGGCCGACTTGGAAATGATGGAGGCAGGATGGAAATAGTCTTGATTCTCATAGAGCCCTGACACTTTGGGCAAATCAGATGAGCTGCATGCCTATGGTGTGACACGGATCTATTCTCCTGAAGACGGTTCAAAAATGGGGCTTCAGGGAATGATCAACGATATGATGGTTGCCATGGATGTGCCTTGTGTTGATTATCAGAGTCTTGATGTTGAAAATTTGACCGTTTCTAATAAATATGTGACAGCCAATTTTAATTCCACTTTGTATACACAAAGATGGCCTTATCAATTTTCTCTGCTTCCCCCAGATTGATAAAACTTACCTTGTCGCCTTTAACGACCTGATCAATATTAATCATCCAGACTTCAAGAAAATAAAAACAGGTAAGCAACAGCCTTTAAATTTTGATCCAGGATTTAAAAATAATGCAAACATTTGCCAGCAGCGGGTATGATTTATAATTGCCCTTGTTTGATCTTATGGTATAATATTTTTAATATTGAAAACAGGGGGCTAGTAATAAAGAATGGTTAAAAAATCTGACTATAAAGCATTAGAAAAGAGAATCAATGAACTGGAAAAAGAAAATTACTTTTTAAGATTTTTTAAATTCGGTTTTGACAACATGCCAAATGCGAGATTTGCAATTGGAAACAGGGAATGTTGTTTTGAAGCGGTCAGCAAAGGATACCTTGATGCATTTAATAAAAGGGAAGATGAAATTATTGGTAAACCCGCAATTGAAACCATTGGTGAAAAAATGTTTCAAACCATTGTCAAACCTTATTTTGATAGGGCATTGAATGGTGAAATTGTCAATTTCTCAACCTGGTTTGAGTTTCCGGATTCAAAAAGAAGATTTTTAAATATCCAGTATTATCCTGTTCAGAGCGGAGATGAAATCAACCAGGTTGGGATTTTAATCCATGATCTTACCCAAATCATGCAGACTGAAGAAGCCCTGATTGAAAGCGAAGCCAATTGCAGCAAAGCGCAAGAAATTTCTCATACAGGGAACTGGAGCTGGAATGTTACAGAAGACAGAATAGTCTGCTCTGACGAGTTCTATCGTATTCTGGGAGTAAGTCCTGAAAATTTTGTACCAACATATGCCAGCTATATACAATGTATTCATCCTGAAGATGTTGAAATTTTTAAATGTTTTGAAAAAATAATATCAACGGATAAAACCCCCTATTCTAAAAAATATCGCATTGTCCGGCCAGATGGTGATATTCGGGTGGTCCATGAACGGGGCGAAGTCACAATGGATGTTACCGGGAATCCAATGAGTTCATTTGGAACGATTCAGGATATCACAGAACAGGTTCAATCTGAAAAACGATACCAGACAATTATTCAGACTGCTATTGATGGGTTCTGTCTTGCAGACAGGAAGGGCAGGCTGCTTGAAGTCAATGATGCGTATTGCAGGATGCTCGGGTACAGTCGGGAAGAACTGTTGCAGCTTAGCTTTTCGGATATTGATACATTACGAACATCAGAGGAAACAGCCCGGCAGTGCAGAGAAACCATTAAAAAAGGGCAGTGCAACCTTGAAACAAAACACCGATGTAAAGATGGCGACCTGATCGATGTAGAAGTAAAGGTTCAGTATTCAGAGATAAAAAAGGGCATTTTTGTTAATTTTATCCGGGATATTACAGAAAAAAAGAGAAACCGCAAAATCCTTGAGAATAGTGAAAGTCGATACCGAGATCTGTTTGAGAGAGCACCGATGATGTATGTGGTACTTGAAAATCAGAAAGGACTTCCAATTATCACGAACTGCAACAGCCGGTTTCTGAGTGCATTAAAATACAACCGGGCAGATGTGATAGGAAAACTCGTGACAGAGTTTTACACTGAAGATTCAAAGAAAATATCGATCATGGAAGACGGCTTTAAACGCGCCATGGAAAATAAATTTACCCTTTCAGAGCGGGAGCTGATCAGCCATGACGGGCGTATCATAAATACATTGATTCAGGCAGTACCCGAATATGATGCACAGGGTAGTATAACCGGAACTCTTGCCATGTTCATTGATATCTCTTCCCAGAAAAGGGCTGAAGAGCAGCTCAAGGAAAGCAACGAACTGCTCCTGATGATTGTTGACGGAATTTCAGATCCCCTTATAATGGTGGATAAAAAAATGAATCTGATTATGATGAACAGGGCTGCTGAAACGTATTTTAAAAAAAATAATGAGAATTGTCTGGGCCAAAAATGCCATGAGATATTCGAGGCAAGCCTGAATCCGTGTGAGGGGTGCCGGGTGCCGATAGCAATTAATACCGGCCGGAAAGAAAGCTTTGAACGAAAAGGCTTCATGAATCCTGAAGAACTGGAACAGATTTCCATATACCCGTTCCTGGAAAAGGGTTATAACGTATGGGCGGCCATCATCAGGATAAGTGACATTACAAAAATCAGGCAAATAGAAACAGAGCTTATCCAGGCGGATAAAATGATTTCTCTGGGTATTCTGGTTTGCGGCGTGGCCCATGAAATTAACACCCCCAATAATTTTATCATGTTAAATACCCCTGTTTTGTGGGAAGCCTGGAAAGCCATTGTTCCGGTTATTGAAAAATATTATAAGGAAAATGGTGATTTCGGTCTTGCAGGCTTGCCATATAGTCAGATGCGGGACGAGATTCCCTTGTTATTTTCAGGGATAAAAAATGGTGCCGAACGTATCCAGCGGATTGTTCAGGATCTGAAAAATTTTGCCCGGCAGGATAATAGCGATATGGACCAGCCTGTATATATCAACAAAATTATCAAAAAATCCATCCGGCTGACCAAAAATCTGATTAAAGAAAAAACAGAGCATTTTAAAGTTGAATACAGTAAACACCTGCCGATACTCAAGGGCAATGCGCAAAAGCTGGAACAAGTCATGATAAACCTGATCCAGAATGCCTGCCAGTCACTTCCTGATAAGGAAAAGAAGATTTTAATAACATCATCCTTTAATAAGAAAACAGGGAGTATTGTGGTTGAAGTCCGGGATGAAGGCGTGGGGATTCCTGAAAAGTTGTTGAATCGTATCATGGACCCATTTTTTACCACAAAGAGAAATGAGGGCGGGACCGGTCTTGGCATGGCTGTTTCGTCAAACATTGTCAAGGCTCACGGAGGAAAAATAGAAGTGGCCAGTGAAATTGCCAAAGGATCGGTTTTCAGGATTGTAATACCCATATGATATTTAAAAAACCTGTTGACATTCTTGTTGCAGATTTGCAAAAAACAATAAACAAGACTCTGGAGATTAAATAATGACACCATCCCTCTTCCCTCCCAACCCAATCCTGGTGGTGGATGACGAACCAGACATTCTCAAGGGGTTTCAAATGGCCTTGGGGTCGGCCGGTATAAACAATCTTTTGTTGTGCCAGGATTCCAGGAAGATTATGCCCATCCTTTTAGAAAATAAAATTGAAGTCATCCTCCTGGATTTAATTATGCCAAATATCCCGGGGGAAGAACTTTTGTCTATGATTTCAGATGATTTTCCCGACATACCGGTCATCATCATTACGGGAAACACTCAGGTGGATATGGCTGTCCGGTGCATGAAAAACGGCACGTTTGACTATATGGTCAAGCCGGTTGAAAAAAAACGACTGGTATCAGGCGTAGAGCGTGCCATTGAAATTCGCAGGCTGCAAAATGAAAATCAATTGCTCAAAGAGCATATCCTTTCCGGTGAACTGAAGAATCCTGAATCATTCTCGGAATTCAACACCCAAAACAGATCCATGACCGGCCTGTTTCAATATGCCGAATCCATTGCCCAGAGTTCCCACCCCGTATTGATCACTGGAGAGACCGGGGTTGGCAAGGAACTCCTGGCCAGAGCCATTCATACCCTCAGTTGCCGCAAGGGGCCGCTTATCACAGTAAATGCTGCCGGTATTGATGACAATACGTTTTCAGATACACTGTTCGGACATATACGTGGTGCCTTTACCGGCGCGGATAAGGTTCGAAAAGGAATGGTTGAACATGCCTTTGGCGGTTCCCTGTTCCTGGATGAAATCGGCGATCTGAAACCTGATTCACAGGTAAAACTTTTACGGCTTTTGCAGGAGCGGGAATATTTCCCCCTGGGAGCGGATCTGCCCCAAATAGCCGATATTAAAATCATTGCTGCCACGAATCGTGATCTGGCAGAATTACAGGAATCAGGCCAATTTCGTAAGGACCTCTATTACAGGCTTTGTTTCCATAACCTTCATATTCCTCCCCTTCGTGAAAGACTGAATGATTTACCATTGCTGATGAGTCATTTTTTTGAAGAGACAGCCCGGGAATTCGGCAAAAAAACACCGACGTCTCCTTTGGGGCTGATCAATTTGTTATCCAATTATCATTATCCGGGAAATATCAGGGAACTTAAGTCCATGATCTATGATGCAGTGGCCAGCCATCATTCAAAAATCATGGCCATGAAGCGGTTTGAGGCCCATATCAAAAAAAGATCACCTTTTGGCACAACAATACCTGAATTATTCCCTGCAAAACAATCTGTATGGTTTCCCGATTCAGAACCCATTCCAACGCTGGAAAAGGCAACCCATCTCCTTGTTGCAGAAGCCATGAAGCGATCCGGTGAAAATCAGACCATGGCTGCCAGGTTTTTAGGAATATCACGACAACGGTTAGGCCGGTACCTGAAAGCCGGTATCAGATAATATCTGTTATTCCTTATACGCTTTTAACAAAATTCTCCTGTTTTAAAGTATTCAATCATAAAAAGGTGTAACCTTTTGTAACACAGGGTTGTTTTGTAACAGCCCTTGTAATTATCCTGCCATCAAGGGATTTGTATCAAAATTCATAAATTTCGGTTACAAAATGGAACATCCTTTCGATGTCTTTTCTATTTGATGGGATCTCTTAATATTACCCTGAAATAGTAATAGCTTATAATTCAATTTCACCATTTGGCATATTATTGGCATAAGAACAAAATAGTTTTAAGAATTGATAATCTTTTTTCGAAACTAGTTTTAGTTATTATTATCATGTTTTAACAATGGAAAAGGAGAAAGTCACAGATGACAAAACTGGCTGAAACAATGGACCAGGCGATTAAAGCCACAACCATTAAAACAGGCAAATATCTTACATTTTCCCTGAAAAACGAGGAGTATGGGATCGGGATTCTCAAAGTTAAAGAGATTATCGGGATGATGCCGATTACTTCGGTTCCAAGAACTCCCGATTTTGTAAAAGGGGTTATCAACCTGAGAGGCAAGGTGATTCCCGTCATTGATTTACGGTTGAAATTCGCCATGGATGCCATGGATTATACAGACCGGACCTGCATCATTGTGGTGGAGATAGACACGGAGTCGTCCACAGTACTCACCGGTATTGTGGTTGATACCGTATCCGAAGTGCTGAATATCAAAGAAGAAGAGATTGAAAACCCCCCTGACTTCGGAACCAGCCTGAACACAGCATATATTCTGAGTATGGCCAAGATGGAAGGCGGGGTCAAGATCCTGCTGGATATTGACAAGGTGCTCAGCAGCGAAGAGATAAATCTGCTTGAAAAGACAGGGTAAGTTGATCGATGAGGCCTGTTGCTTACAGGGAATCATGCGGCACTTCAATCAATTATATCATCGAAAAAAGGAGAAATACCATGTTTAACAAAATGAAACTCAGTACAAAACTTTGGGGACTTACAGGGTTGCTTCTGGTCATGCTTTCCATTGTTGCTATCAATTCTTTTTGGTCCATCACCGGTATGCTTTCCGGCAGTGAAGAGTTTGCAGATGCAGCACACACTAACGCCTTCACGCTTGAAAAGGAAATCGATCACCTGGCATGGATAAGGACGTTGGAGGACCAGGTGTTAAAAAACAAGGATGCCGTTGATGTAGAAGTGGACCACACCAAATGCAGTCTGGGAAAATTTTTGCATGGGCAGGAATCAAAAGAAATGGCTGCAAAACATCCCGAACTCCTGGAATTTATCGAAAAGATCAAAGCCCCTCATGAAAAGCTCCACGAGTCAGGTGCCCACATTAAATCCGTTTATAAAAAAGTACACCCAGGGCTTATGATCACCCTTGCCCACCGCCTTGATGAACACAGGATCTGGGCCGCTAATTTAATGACATCGCTATTGGAAGACAAAGAGGTTTCTGTGGAAGCAGATCCTGAAAAATGTAACTTTGGCAAATGGCTGTCTGGACCGGAAAGCAATCGGCTTGCATCTGAGTGGCCGGAATTTGCAGCGATTCGCGCAAAAATTTCCATTCAACACGACATGCTTCATGAATCCGCCGCAAAGATTATGGCCGCCCCGATGAAGGATGAAAAGTTAGCAATCTTTGAGAAAGTTACCAACCCCTCACTGGAAGCGGTTGTCAACCTTTTTGGAAAAATAGAGGGACTTGAAGAGGCACTATCCGAATCACAGGAAAAGGCAGTCCATATACTTGAAAGTGATACATCAGTGGCATTGGCAGATACACAAAAAACAATGAAAGCACTTCAAAAGAAGGTGGACGACAGCAAAACAACAGCCGAAAGTGAAATGGTCTCCACTGGTATTAATTCTAAACGGGCGACTGGTTTTGCTACGATTATGGCTTTTATCTTAGGAGTAATTTTAAGCTTTTTCCTGATTCGATCAATTGTAAAACCCGTCAACCGAATCATTGAAGGATTGAGTGAAGGAGCCGAACAGGTCACCAGTGCTTTCGGACAGATTTCTTCCTCAAGCCAGTCCCTGGCGGAAGGGGCGTCAGAACAGGCAGCCTCCATTGAAGAGACCTCATCCTCCATGGAAGAGATGTCCTCCATGACCAAAAAAAATGCGGAAAGTGCAGGCCAGGCAGACAACCTGATGAAGGAAGCCAACCTGGTGGTCAACAAAGCCAATGAATCCATGATGCAGCTTACAAAGTCCATGGGCGATATTTTCAAGGCCAGTGAAGAAACATCAAAAATAATCAAAACCATTGATGAAATCCCTTTTCAGACAAACTTGCTTGCCCTGAACGCAGCAGTTGAAGCTGCACGGGCAGGAGAAGCAGGGGCAGGTTTTGCTGTGGTTGCAGACGAGGTCAGAAACCTTGCCATGCGGGCCGCGGATGCAGCAAAGAATACAGCCCAACTGATCGAAGGAACGGTTAAAAAGGTGAATGAGGGGTCAGAACTGGTATCAACCACAAACGATGCTTTTCTTAAGGTTTCAGAAAGTACGGGAAAGGTCGGTGATCTGGTTGCTGAAATTTCAGAAGCATCCAAAGAACAGTCCAGCGGGATCGAGCAGGTCAATATCGCCATTTCCGAGATGGATAAGGTGGTCCAGCAAAATGCAGCCAATGCAGAAGAGTCTGCTTCAGCTTCTGAGGAGATGAACGCCCAGGCTGAACAGCTTATGGAATATGTGGGGGATCTTGTCGGGCTTGTGAAAGGCAGAAACGGATACCAGACAACAATGACAACACACAAAAAAATCAAAACCATTGGATCAACCCGCAAACCTGTACCTGTTTCGGAAAAAGGGGAAGAGCTGATCCTGGCACACCGGGGAAAGGAAATCCGGCCTGACCAAGTCATTCCTTTTAATGATGAGGATGATTTTAAGGATTTTTAACATGGCATCAATGGGGAATGAGAAATTTCTTGGTGTTGATGATTTGCCATTGCAAATAGTGGAGAAACAGCAATGAATGAAACCAGTAATTTTCACGAATACGTTACAAAATTTATCATTGCAACATCTTACAGAATTATTATCCCCTTGTGCCTCACATTTACGCTGTTCGCATTGAGTATTTTTCTGATCTTTGTGCCTTCATTGAAAGAACATATGATAGACCAGAAAAAAGAAATTATGCGTGAACTGAATGACAGTAGCTGCAGTTTGACCCATAGCTTGCTGTCGGAATATAACCAGAGGTCATTATCCGGCGAGCTGACCCTTCAAGATGCTCAATTCAGGGCAATAAAACGGATTAAGAATCTGCGCTATGGCCCTCAAAACGAAGATTATTTCTGGATAATTGATACAAAGCACAGGGTGGTCATGCATCCATATCTGTCTGATCTTGAAGGCAAGGATCAGACGGATTTTGTGGATTCCAACGGGAAGCATATCTTTGTAGAGTTTGTCAAGACCGCTCAAATGAAAGGTTCCGGATATATAGAGTATATGTGGCAGGGCAAGGACGATCCCCAAAAAAACGTTCCGAAAATTGCCTATGTAAAGTTGTTTGAACCATGGGGATGGATTATAGGAACCGGCATATATGTTGATGAGATACATTCTAAAATAACAGTGATCATCCATGGGCTATTAAAAATTTTTATAATCATTTTGATCATAGTCCTGATCCTATTATTCTATATTTTCTGGCAGGCAATCAAGATAGAAAAAAAGCGCAGCCAGGCAGAAAAAGCAAACCGTCTGGATGTGTTACGCCTTAAGAAGCTCAGAGAATTGAACCGGATGGCAGAAGCCTCATTAGAAGATCTTGCAGAGTTTTCTCTGGCAGAGGCGATTCAGTTGACTCAGAGCAGTATCGGGTATCTGGTATTTTTACCAGATGATGAGACTGAGCTGACTATGTACACATGGTCAAAAGGAACTTTCATGGCGTGTAACATCCTATACAAAGCAAAAATACATCATATGGCAAAGACAGGGTTATAGCCAGTTATGTAGTGAGTTTTGTT
>JAQICW010000073.1 GCA_027858355.1 Desulfobacula sp. | reverse complement strand
GTCTTGTAAGCAAACAAAGTCTTGCAATAGGTTTAATCGTATCCAGTATAGCAGATCCGTTTTTTGCTGAACTTGCCCTTGGGGTACATGAAAAAGTCAGCGAACTGGGTTACACCATGATGCTTTTCAATACCAGCTACACAATTGAAAATGAGAAAAAAAGCATTGAAATGCTCAAATCCAAGGGAGCTGACGGCATTCTTTTATCAACGGTACTCCAGGATGACCCCAACATTGATTTATTGAACGAGATGCAGACTCCCTTTGTCCTTGTCAACCGTCTGATCCTCAATCCAAAGAAGGCCAGCCGGATCGACTCTGTTTCAGTGGATAATTATGGTGGGTCCTATAAGGCTGCCAGGCATTTATGCAAGCTGGGCCATACAAAAATAGCAGTTATTGCAGGTGATATGGAAGCATCCACTGCTATTTTGCTTACTAAAGGTGCAAATGATGCATTTGCCGAGTTTGGTATTATCATCCCCCCGGATTTATTTGTTGAATGCGGTTTCTATAGAAAAAAGGCATACCAGGCTGCCAAGGATATATTTGCCAGAAAAAACAGGCCGACTGCATTTTTAATCCAGGGGGATAATATGGCCCTTGGCGTTAGGGAAGCTGCATATGAAAGCGGTTTTAAAATTCCTGAAGACCTTGCAATCGTTGGGTTTGATGATATCAGCATATCTTCTTTAGCCGGGATAGAACTGACCACTGTCAGTCAGAACCAGTATAAAATGGGCATGACCAGTGCTGAGCTGCTCATCAACAAAATAAAGAATAAAAATCAATCCGGCAGCAGCAGTAAAATAGAGATGGAAGCAGAACTGATAATTAGAAATTCCTGTGGTTTTAACCTGAAAGGGTATGTCAGATAATTGTCCCACATTATATTTTATCAAGTGTTATTGGCAGGGTGAATATAAAGCGTATCAGAAATTGAAGACAAACTTAACTGAAGGGGATGGATTATCAAATGAATTCAAAAGAACGCGTGATGGCGGCAATCAATCATCAAGAGCCTGATCGAATGCCCTGCTTTGGGGCTAATTGCATGGTAACTTACGAGCAAATGGAGGCGGTTCAGGCCTTTTGGCCCAAAGGGCATGAAGATGGAGAAACCATGGCCAGACTGGCACTTGCTTCCCATACCGTTCTTGGGTTTGATGCGGTAAGAGTTCCTTTTTGCCAGACATTTGAGGCGCGTGCTTTAGGCGTTCGGATAAAACCGGGAAAACTTCCAGGCAATATGGAAGGCATCCCCGGCATTGATCATCCTCCCTTTTACAAGCTTGACGACACCCCCGTGTTTCCGGATGATTTTCTTTCCAGGGGGTTTATTCCGGAGCTGCTGAAAGCCGTCAGGATTTTAAAAAAGGAACTGGGTGATGAAGTGCCTGTGATTGCAGGGATTATCGGACCTTTTACCCTTGCAGGATCACTTATAGATACGGTTCCTCTGCTTAAGGCAACCTTTAAGGCACCCGATAAATTACGACCCTGGCTGGAATTGGGGGAAAAGGCCGGTACGACCCTGGCAAAGGCACTCATTGATGCCGGGGCAGATATCGTTTGCTGTGAAGATATGACGGCCTCACCAGAACTGATTGCTCCAAAAACATATAAAGAACTGGAACTGGAATTTCAGACCAGACAATTTGATGCAATCTCTGTTCCCAAAATTCTGCACATCTGCGGCAAGGTGGACCCTATTGTGGAATGGATGGCGCAAACCGGGCCGAATATTCTAAGCCTGGACACCAAATCACACCCCAGGGATATCAGAGCAAAATGTGGCCCGGATATTGTATTGCTGGGCGGCGTAGACGTTGCAACCACATTGTTTTTATATGGACCTGAAGAGATTAAACAGGCGGCAGAACAGTCTATTTCAGACGGCATCCAGATCCTGGCACCGGGCTGTGCAGTAGGGCCTGGTACGCCTACAAAAAACCTTTTGGCTATGCTGCAAGTGGCCAGGGAGCATTAGTGGCAAGAATAGGTATTGCATTGGATCTGGGTACAAGCGGATTTCGCGGGCAGGCCCTGGATCTTGATCAAAATGGTATGATTATTTCCACGGCCGTTACCACCCGACACCCCCTTCCTGGTGCCAATGTCATGGATCATCTTCATTTTGCCATTGAACAGGGTCTTGATCAGGCCCATGAGGTTATTATCCATGCTGTCAACAAGGTGATTGACAACTTAAAGATTAAAAATGATGAGGTGGTGCGACTGGCCGTCTGCGGTAACCCTATCCAGCTATCTCTTTTCCAAAAGATCGAAATCAGGGATCTTGCATATGCAGGAAAGAACAAGCTTAAAGCCTTGGGTGTGGTTGCTCCAAAGAGAGATGCCAGAATAATCAAAGCCCGGGAAATTTCAGGACTCAATCTGCCGGCTGATACAGATATACTTAGCCCTCCTGCTGTTCGACATGAAATCGGCGCTGATGCCCTGGCCATGATGATCCAGACAGGCATGCTGGAAAAGGATGAAATCGCCATTGCCACGGATTACGGCACCAATGCTGAAATGGCGCTGATGGTTAACAAAATTGTATACACAGGCTCAACGGCAGCCGGGCCTGCCCTGGAAGGGCAGCATATCAAGGATGGTTTACTGGCACTTCCCGGTGCCATCTGTGATGTTGCCTTTGTACCGGACATTGCCGGTGACGATGGCAGTCTGGAAACATCCGGACAAGACAGGCCCATGAAGGGAAGCTTGAAAACCTTTGTCCTTGATCGAGAGATGGCAGTACAACCGGGTGATACCATCGATTCTTCAACAGGGACCTT
>JAQICW010000501.1 GCA_027858355.1 Desulfobacula sp. | reverse complement strand
TGTGCAATAATTGCCAACGTAAATTAAGTGCAAAGATTAATGTTGAAACACGGCCTGTTAACCAAAGTTAAATAAAAGGAAATCATCATGCAATTCCAGAGAGGGAATAAAATCGAGGTGTATAGAAAATCAGAGGATGAAGCCTGGGAGCCTTATATGGATGATTTTATCGGACTTCATGGATTTATAACAGACCCGGATACCACCATCAATGATCCAGATGCATTAATTGAGGTCAGTCTGGAGGCTAAAGGCACCCACCGGCTGCCCCAGGATTGTTTAAGACTCATTGGTCAACCCTAACAAAGGAATGAAGATATCATGAAGGTAAAGGATTGTTTGGAAGAGTGTGCCAGTCATTTTCATACAATAGAACAGGACCAGACAGTGGAACAGGCCCTGAGATTGATGTCAGGCTATAATGTGTCTGCTCTGGTGGTAATGACCAAAGAAGTCTCTCAGGGTATTTTCACTGAACGGGACCTGGTTCGGTGTCATATCATTTTTTCTGATAAAGATATTAAAGAGATTTTGATCAAAGATGTGATGACATCCAAATTGATTATTGCCGAGCCTGAGGATACTATTGAGGATGCCATGGGGATGATGATCCATGCAAAGATCCGTCATCTGCCGGTGGTTTCGGATGGAAAGATCAAAGGGATGCTCAGCCTGGAAGACCTTGTCAAAAAAAATATCAGTATTTTGAACAAGGAACTTCACTACCTGAAAGACTATATCTCAGATCTCCAGGATGCAGCACATGATTAATATAACCATTGATGATAAGAAAATCTCAGCCAGAGAAAACCAGACCATCCTTCAGGTGGCAAAGGAAAACGGGATAAAAATTCCCCATTTATGTTTTCACCCGGCACTGAAACCGTCAGGATCATGCAAACTCTGCGGAGTTGAAGTGGCATCTCCCACAGGCAAACAAGTGGTGATGCTGTCCTGTATCATTAAAGTCAAAGAAAATTTGGAAATAACGACAGACTCCGAATTAGTGAAAACTAATCGTACAAAAGCGTTTAACAAGCTTTTGCAAATGGCACCGGACTCGTCCAGGATCAGGAATCTTGCAAAGGAATTTAATGTTACCACAACCCCACCGCCAAACGGATGTATCAGATGCAGACTCTGTATCAGGGTCTGTAATGAAATTGTAAAGGCTAAGGCCCTGAAAATGGTGAAGACTGAAAATGGAAGCATGGTGGTTCCTGAGGCAGGTCTTTGCATCGGATGCGGAACCTGTGCCAACCTTTGTCCGACCAATATTATCAAGGTGGTTGATCAGGACAGTGTCAGGACTATTTCCATTAAAGAAGAAATCATAGGGCAACTTCCTCTGGAACGGTGTGAGGGGTGCACAAAAATGTATGCAACCGTAAATTTCCTCAAGCATGTGGGAGAAAGCACCCTTGCCCATCCAGATACCAAAGAACATCATAAGTTGTGTCCCTCCTGTATAAAGCTCATGTCAAACAGGGCCACAACGGAAAGGGAAAGAATAAAAAAATGACCATTGCAACCTTAAAATCGATTTTCATTGGGGTAGGAGGCTCATTGATCCTTGCTGTTTTTTGTTCAACATTTATTGCCATAGATAAAATTTTATTTCTCCTGCCGATTTTTATTGCCTTTAACGGCGCAATGACAGGTTACAGGCTGGTTGAAGTGTTAAAAAACAGGATAAAGAATATCCCTGTTTTTTCATTTGTGCTGGGCGTTGGAGGGGGTGCACTTACATTTGTTGCTTTAAATTTTGCAGGGTCATTTATGGAAAATGGTTTTTCACTCAATATCTACGATTTGTTTATTTATATGGCTGTATCAGGAATCACAAGTTATCTGGGGGCAAAACTGGCTGTCAGATATTTTAATTTATAATTGTTATGTATGTTTTTAAAAAGGAGAATCAAATGAAGAAAATTTTTACGTATTTCATTATGATGACGCTGGCTTTACTATTTACAGCGTCAGGATCTTTTGCTGCTAACTCAATATCAGCATCTTCCTATAAGGCAGGAGATGTGGTTGAGATTAAAGGAAAGATCGCGCCGGGCCAGGATTTGTATCTTGCCATAGCCCAGCAGGAAATCTTTGCACCCAAAGACACCAACGGTGCATTTGAGATTAAAAGATTTAAAAAGGATGGCAAAAAGAAAGGGTTTGCCCAGGGCACACAAATTCCGCCCCTTTATTATATGATTACCAACGTACCAGATAAATTCGGTAAAGTAGATAAGAAAAGATTTGGCGGCCCTTCTGTTCTTATGAAAAAAGGACAGGGGCTTTACAGTACCACCATGTTCTATCTGAAAAAGAAATTAAGTGACGTGGATGCAACTGCTCGCGGAATGCTCGGGCCCATCAAATCAGACGAGCAGTGGAATTTCTTCAAGTATGCTAATGAGAGTGGATATGGTATCAATACCATTGTTAAAGAAGGTAGCAGAAAAGGTAAAATAGTTATTTTTTCACGATCTGTCATCGGTGACCAGTCAAGCGGTAATTACTGGGATAAGGGCACATCCGTAAAACTCGATAAAGCAACAGGTGAGTTTACAGCCTCCTTTAAATCCTTTAGGCATACCCCGCCAAATACCAAATTTGATGTGTATGTGAACAGTGCAAAAATTGGCGATTATACAGTAGAGAAAAAAGGTTTCTGGCTCTCCAAAGGTTACCGGTATATGAACCCATTATGGATTGTTATCGGTGCCATTCTCGTGGGAACCTATTTTTCCATGATCGGTGCGGCCGGTGGTATGCTCATGGCAGCCTTCCAGGTGTTGGTAGTTAACACCATGGGGCCTGTGGGTATCAATGCGGCAAATGTATTAAAACCCTCTAATATTGCCCTTACCCTGTTTTCTCCACTTGGAGCTTTCTGGCGGTATGC
>JAQICW010000470.1 GCA_027858355.1 Desulfobacula sp. | reverse complement strand
CGCCGAATGAATCACTGCAATTCCATTTGTCAGCTTCTTGATTTTGATATCTTTAAAACCGATGCTTTTTAAAATCAGACTTAACTCATCCGGAAGGGGGAATGCCCTTATGGATTCGGGGAATGCTGTGTATGCTTCCATTGAACCAGTGATGAACCTTCCGAGTAACGGCATTATTTTAAACGAGTAAAAATCGTAAAGATATCTGAACAATGTGTTGTCCGGTTTTGAGAATTCCAGGCAACTCATGGTACCGCCTTTTTTTAACACGCGGTATATCTCCTTGAAACCTGTTTCAAGATGGGTGATGTTCCTGATGCCAAATCCAATGGAAACAGCATTGAATGAATTATCAGGAAAACAAATACACTCAGCATCTCCCTGGACAAAAGAGACCCCTTTTATTGATTTTTTTTTTCCTTGTTCGATCATTTTCCGGTTAATGTCATAAACGATAGAGATTCCATTTTTGCCAGACCTGGATGCAGACAATCGTGCCATATCTCCGGTTCCGCCACAGACATCCTGGACTTTTTCTTCGGGTTTGATCATCAGCAGTTCAATGGCCCGGCGTTTCCAGGCATAATGGATCCCGGCACTCAATATGGTGTTCATCAAGTCGTATCGATCCGCAATGGTATCAAAATGTCGGTTGACCCGGTGAACTTTATCGGATTCGGCATAGGAGGTAAACCCGAATTTTGCTTTTTGAGTTTCAGATATATGTTTTTCAAGTTGCTCGTGCCGTTTTTCTCTAGTATACCACTTGTTAAGATTCAGCATTGTTCTCTTGTCCGGTTTCATTTGTTAATGATGGGAAATATGCTGTCTGTGTAGCACCTACAGCCAAAAATGAAAATACTATTTTAATTATTTTTTAGCTTTTTGGGCAATTGGCAGGTATTTTAAGACCGTGTATTTTATTGTGGATAAATTTAGGAGTCATATAAATGAAAAAAATAGTTTCAACTATAATTGTAATTGGTTTTTTAGCTCTTTTATTACCGTTAACTGCTTCAGCAATGGAATACAAACACAAACTTGATACAAAAATAATGACGTTTTCATGGTCCATTGATGATAAAAATATCTATGTCACGATCTCTGCCGAAACCACGGGATGGGTGGGAATCGGATTTGATCCTGAAAAAGCCATGCAGGGTGCTAATATTATTATCGGTGCGGTAAAAGACGGCAAATCGAAAGTCGAAGATCATTATGGAAATCGCAAAACCGGTCATAAAAAAGATGAACAAATGGGTAGTAAAAATCATATACTCGACCCAGCGGGTAGTGAAGAAAATGGGGTAACCACTATTTCTTTTACACTGCCACTGACTAATGATGATAAATGGGATAAACCGATAAACGCTACTGGGATTACACGGATAATGTTTGCCTATGGTGAAGAACAAGATTCGTTTAAAACACGGCATCCGTACAGAACAATCTATGATATTGATCTTTCAACCGGAAAGAGCAAAAAAATTAAATAATGCCAAAAGTATTAAAATCACAAATTTTTGTGATTCTTTTGGCCATATCTCTTCTCTTTCTTCAGGCCGTCCCGGCACAAAAAGAAGAGATGCTTGGCAGTCAGGGTTCTATTGAGAAGGCCCATGCAGCTATGGAGTCCCATCCTGAAATGGATTCGAAAAAAAAATCGGTTGACGCGCATGATAGTGATGGTCTCGCTAAAATTATCATGGCTGCTCAAACAGAGGAAGCAAAGCTTTCACAACAGATCCAAAATACGCCGCTTTGTAAGGCAACCTGCCCTCCACTGGGCATTGCGGTTTATTTGAAGACCTCTTTAAATAAGGGCACATGTGTGAACATCATGGCGGTGCAAACACAGGTGGACCTATGATTTTTTTTAACATTGTCTCCCAACTTTTGAAAACCAAGAATCGAAAAGTACATCGGATTTGATTCCAGAACTCCTTACGCGAACTAAAAGCTTGTCGGCATAGTTGATAAACAGGATGTGAAACGATATGGTAAAGGCAAACTGAAGTCTTGCCAGTATGGCCGGGTCCAAGTGCAGTGTCATGACATTTTCCTTTGCTTGACCGATTAACTGAGGAAATTTAAAAAAAAGTATACTACCCGAAGTATTACCTGTCAAATCTTTGATCTCATCCTTGGTGAAAGTGCCAGCCTTAAATACCATATCCTGGCTAAAAACAGGTGTCTGATTTGTCCTGTCTGTTGCTTTTTCATTCCTTGATTTCGCCATTTTACGCCTTGCTTTTTTCCTGTCTCAATGTAATGGACCTTAAAAAAAATATTGAGCTCACCATTTCAATACTGAAAAAAAACATTGAAGATCATCAAGCCCAGCTGGCACAAAAAGAAAAGGACCTCAGGCAATTTAAAGAAAAATTCAGGGGGAACGCCTGAACAGCAGAGTGTTCAAACCGCATTAGAGTTTGAAATCAAGGAAATGTTCATTCAACAATCAATGATAATGATTCGTGCCCTTAACTTGGAGATGAACCGGCATGAAATTGAAAACAGAACTGCCGATGTGCAGATCAAACTGTCAAAGGAGCAGGAAGCGTTCGTAAGAGCGAATATCCATAATGATAGGGAAGACCTGAATCATCAACTGGATCTGATCCGAAAAAAAAATCCGTATTCAAGATGAAATCGCCACCTTTGAAAATGATCAGAAATCCGTTGAACTTGAATGGATTAAAGCCCGGTTTTCAGGCTTTGGCCAGACCGTAAAAAATTTATGGGACATGGAAATATGGGTGGTTGACCAGAAATCGGTTTCTGTCAAAAAAGTATGTGCCGCACTGGTTATTTTAGTGCTTGGAATTTTTTTTGAACTGACAAAGTTCCATTTGAGCCTTTATATTGAACTGTCCGGGATATTTGGTCATGCGCTAGTCCAAAACCAATTTATCCTGGTAATGACAGCATTTCTTACCTGGAAATTTACCATCCATTATCTTTCCCTTTGTTTTGCTGCCATTAACCTGTCCATGCTTTTGCTTGTGGGCATTGGCATATTGGATCGAATCTTGACCTTCCAGGTGGCAGGTTAGGTCTGATACTCTTCAAACCAGGCTCTTAAAAAAAAATTATTCAAACAAATGGGCAAGGTTTGAATATCCCTGGGAAGCAAGTTCCTCCTTTGGTATAAACCGCAAGGAGGCAGAATTTATGCAATACCTTAATCCTGTGGGTAAAGGACCATCCTCAAAAACATGTCCCAGATGATTATCTGCTGTTTTGCTCCTTACTTCCACCTGCTTCATGAAAAATGAATTATCCTCAATTTCCAGAATTTCCGTTTCATCCAGAGGCTTTGTAAAACTGGGCCAGCCAGTGCCTGATTTGAATTTGTCCCTGGATGAAAACAAGGCTTTATTTGAAACAATGTCCACATAGATACCTTGTTTTTTATTGTCCCAGTATTCATTTTTAAAGGCAGGTTCAGTACCATTTTCCCGGGTTACCTTATATTGGATTCTGGACAGTTTTTTTTTCAGCTCTTCTTCAGTGGGAAGGTCTTTTACAGAGTTATTTTTAAGAGCCTGATTCCCAGATTCAGTATTTTTGTCAAATATATTGCTGTTTCCATTTTTCCAGAAATTTTTTATGAAGTTATCCCGCCCTGATCCTGCTCTGTAAAATTTATAACGCGTGGGATTTTTTTTGTAATAGTCCTGGTGATATTCTTCAGCTTTGAAAAATGTTTCAGCAGCAAGTACATCAGTGGCTACGGGTTTGTCAAAAATCTTTGATTCATTGATCAGATTGATGAATTCAAGGGCCATGTCCTGTTGGTCCTTTGTATGGAAAAATACAGCAGGCCTGTATTGGCTGCCCCTGTCAACAAATGATCCCTGTCCGTCTGTGGGGTCTATCTGCTGGAAAAAAATCTCCAGCAGGGTTTTATAGGATATAATATCAGGATCATAATTGAACTGAATAGCCTCAAGATGACCTGTGGTTCCAGAAGATACCTGCTCATAGGTTGGATTTTCTTCTTGTCCACCAATATATCCCGAGATCACATCTGATACGCCGGCAAGCTTTTCAAAGGTAGATTCCACACACCAGAAACATCCCCCTGCAAAGGTTGCTGTTTCAATATATTTATTGTTTTCCATTAAGTTCTCCCCTGGTTTGGTAGTGATTCCATTGCCGGCAAAAACAAGCATGCCTGCAACAATAACCAATATTAATGACAAATTAAAAATTGAAAAAGATTTCATTATACACCCTCCCGTCTTCAAAAAAATTAGTTACAACTAACTTTATCTTAGGCACTAAACAAGAGATGGCAAGGGGGAGGGTTATAGATTTTTTTCAGCCTCAATAATGGCTGCAATACCTGTGTGGAGATTTTTAATGATTTGGATTTCTGAAAGGCCCAGGCGCTGCTTGTTGCTGATATCAAATATCGCTTTATCAACCTTTGTTTTTTCTCCTTTGGTCCCCCGGATCTGGAGTTGATATTTTTTTGCCAGATTCTTCAGGATATCCTGGTTTTTTTCAAGTTTTGCAAGGCAGATATGGACACCTGCCCGCATGGCAGTTCCAATATTTGTGGGGCAGGAGGTCAAAAATCCGTATTTTTTATCAAAGGCAAACCCAAGATGGGAACTTAAATATTCCAGGCCAAAAATCAGCCGGTTAAATACACTGGAAATGTCTGAAGAAGATTCCATGGAGATAATTCTCAAATGGTCTTCTTCATTGACCCAGATTCTGAATTTTTTATCCTGGCTAAGGAAAATCCCCCTTGATTCAGGAAAATTTCTGTTGACTCCGGCAGCGTCCTGGAATCTGTCTCCTTTTTTAAAGGCCAGTTTTTGGTTTAATAAATCCTGCATTTGAAAACTATCCAGATTCTGGAATGGTATAAATTTGCCTGCCAGATCCTGGGGTATGTTTTGTATTGCCGATGAAACAAGGGTTTCCACCTGTCTGCGATCCTGGGAATTAATGTGACAGGGAAAGGGAAATTTATTAATATTTCTTGCCACCCGGATTCTGGTGGACAGGATATAGTCATTGTCAGGATCAAGAGTGGAAAGGCTGACAGGAGAAAGGTCGGGTTTGTGGATAAAATTTTCTTCAATGTCATGGTATGCATGGATAATGGGGTTGAGAATCCTTGCAAACAGAGAATAGGATTCAGCATCTCCTGCATAGATTCCAATACTTGAGTCTTGATTTTTCAGGCCGGATTTGATGGCAGCTTCAAGGGTGAAGCCTGTGGCAGTTTTTAGAGGTGATAATTGTTTAAATAAATCCAGGGTCAGGTATTGTTTTATCAGGGCACTGGATTCAGGATGAAATTCAGGCATAAATAATTGCTTTTAATTTTTACAAGCCTTGATTTTATCAAACTTTAATTTTCATAGGATTTTGATTGAGATGAAATTCCCCTGGCAATGGTGGTCTGGATTTTGTCGAGTACCTTGCAATGGGCATGACATCTTGGCAGATCCTTTTTACCTTCACAGTTAAGGCAGGGGCTTTTAATTAAATACCCGATCTCAAAATCAAATAGATCTCTTTTAATTGCATTGTCCATAATCATCAATATCATTAAATTAAATAATGGTAATCATATATCAAATACACTAGGGTATAGTCAATATCCAACAGGCCTTTTCTTTTATAAGAATTGCCTGTTTTCCCAGGAGGTTTCCCGATTTTTAATTATTGACTTCTTTGGATGTAAATCATAATGGTACAATAAATTTTGATCGCCCAGGGATAGTCATTAATATAGAAGACTCTCTTTTTCCATAAAATATTCAGGAGATGTAAGGAAAAATTGATGCAGAAAGAAATGACCAAGGTGAATGAATTTTCCGACATTCAGTTTAAAACAGCCAAATGGTCAATATTTGCCATACTTATTTTAACATATATTCTAGTGTATTTTCATTGCATGGCTCCTGGTGTTGTTTCAGAATTTTTAATGGCTGATTTTCAAACAACCGGGACAAGACTTGGAGCTCTTTCAGCCATCTATTTTTTTGTTTATGCTTTTATGCAGATACCTTCGGGGGTTATAGCAGATACCCTGGGTACACGCACATCCATAATCTGTGGCAATCTTATTGCTGGATTTGGTTCTATCCTTTTTGGATATCTAGCAGATTTAGTGCCTGACCGAAAACCCCATGTTTGGACGAAAAGTTGCCCATATACAAGGCGCAAAAAATCTTGAAACCGGAGTGTACTACTGTACATGAGGATTTCAGGATTTTGCAGCAACGCAGTAGATGGGTGAGTTTTCGTCCAAACACGATTTAATC
>JAQICW010000417.1 GCA_027858355.1 Desulfobacula sp. | reverse complement strand
TGCTATCATCAATATTTGCCTTTTTTCTCATTCCCCTGGATTTATTCGAATAGAAACCATAGTAGCGAACGGTTTGCTCATACCTGCTGGGAATGTGGGTCACCAGTTGAGCAAGCCAGTCCAGAGCATTAAAAATTTTTCGGGACTTTCTGTCTTTAGCGGTATAAATCACTTTGGCAATACCGTCAGTTGATTCTTTTGCCGGAACATAGATCATTCTTTTCTGGGAAAAACACGCACGGATAATGTACTTGGCCAAATTCCCAAGACCAGTTTTGTCATCGGGATAAATTCTGTCACCAATATATACATGAAAACCAGTATGATGCCAGGAAAGCATATTCTCAATACACAGGTTGTCGGCGCCTTTCACGAATGGCAGATCAAACCCGGCGGTACAGAAGGGAACAGAACCGCCGAAGTGACTGTAGGTGGTGTTGACTGCAACCAAATTTCATCAAAAACCATGGAAGCCAGAAATGTTTCAGGGCTCTTTTTTATCGGAGAACTTTTAGATGTGACAGGATGGCTGGGAGGATATAATCTTCAGTGGGCCTGGTCATCCGGCTTTTGTGCCGGACTATATGTTTAACAAGGGACGCCTTAATTGACAATGTACTGATAAGCTTGACAATCAATTCTTAACATTATGTGCAGACCGCAGGGCACATAACTTGTCGCTTCAAACCTCTTGGATACCATTTTTAATCATTCGCAAATAATCTCTTGACAAAAAAAGTGAACACGTTTACCTAAGTGAACGCGTTCACTAAGAGAACTTATTTATCTTAATGGGGAAAAAATGGCACTAACACCTGAAACGCCTGTTGGTAAGAGAAGAGAAAAACAAAAGGCCGAAACCTATGCCCATATTTTGGAAAGTGGGCGATACCTGTTTGAAACCAACGGATTTGAAAAAACAACCATCCGGGCAGTTGCATCCCATGCAGAAATCGGGCTTGGTACCATTTATAAGCATTTTAACAATAAAATTTCACTTTTGGCTGCTGCCCTGTATGATGATTTGTTCCGGCTGTTTAACGAGGCAATAGAAACAATGCCTTGCGAGGCAACCCTCAAGCAACAATTTGTTCATCTGGCAGGATTCAATTATCGATACTATACCTCCCGGCCGCAACTTTCCCGGGAATACCTGAAACATATCGCTTTTGTGGAAGATGATTGGCTTAAAAAGATTGACGCATTTGATGAATCCTATTTCGAAGAAGTTGTCAAACTGGTCTGCGCAGCGCAAAAACGCGGAGAAATTAGCCTTAAAAAAGACTGTAGCCTCGTTGCTGTGTCCCTTCTGGCAGACTATTTTTTTGTTCTGGGTGATTTGTTCCTCAGAAAAAAAATAGCCGATTCCGGACAAATGCTGTCATTTCTTGAAAAACTCATTGAGCAGACCATATGCTGAGATCATCCTGCAACCTAAGTGATCAATGATGAAAAGGATAAAAATGAAACACACCATACCTGTTGAACCGGATTTAGAATTTATCAAAGCTCTCTCATCTGCAGAAGCAAGCTCTCTTAAAAAATGTTACCAGTGCGCAACCTGCTCCATAGCCTGTTCCCTCTCCCAGGATGAACGCCCTTTTCCCAGAAAAGAAATGCTTTTTGCCTCATGGGGATTAAAGGCCAAACTCATGGGCAATCCTGATATCTGGCTGTGCTATAATTGTGGAGATTGTTCAACAAGCTGTCCAAGGGGTGCCAGGCCAAGCGACGTGCTCGCTGCAATTCGAAAAGCCGCCATCGGCCATTATTCAAAACCCGGCTGTTTCAATGCCCTTTTAAATAATCCAAAGCTTATTCCTTTCTTGGTTTTGATACCAGCTGCGATCATTATGCTTATCGGCTTTTTGACAGGGTTAATCAACTTCAATCCCACATATGGAAAAACCATCTTTGCCAATTTTTTTTCGGTGCTCTTAATAGAAATCATCTTTATTCCTTTATCTCTTTTTTCGGCAATGATTTTCTTGTTTGGTTTAAAAAGATTCATCAATGATATGAACAAGCATTATGAACACCAGGGAATCATTTCGCCTGGAAAAAGAATAAATATGGTCAAATATTTGATGACAATGATCAAAAATATTGTTCCCATCATGACACATGAAAGGTTTTCTGACTGCTCGGCAATAAACGGGAAAAAAGTTTCTCACATAATGGTTTCTTTTTCATTTGTAAGCCTTGCCTTTGTTGCCGGTGCATTTGCCTTTGCCCAGTTTTTTTTTAACAGTCACGCCCCCTATTCCCAGGTCAATCCAATAAAAATATTAGCAAATTTTTCCGGCATCGCGCTCATTTGCGGAAGTCTGTGGCTGATGAGGGACCGGATCAGGGATAAAGAAAAAAAAAGCAGCTATTTTGACTGGTATCTGCTTGTGCTTGCGCTTTTCCTTGGGCTTACGGGAATGATGACCCAGTTGGCAAGACTGATAGATATTCCCACTCTTGCGTATCCCGTGTATTTTATTCACCTGATTTTAGCGTTCAATCTGATAGCTTTTGTTCCCTACTCCAAACTTGCCCATGTTGTATATAGAACGGTGGCCGTCACATTTGATTCATATGTGAGAAGTCAGAGCAGCCAACCATTACTAAAAAAAAAGGCTGTGCCAATCAAAAATCAAATGGGGGAGTATCGCAATGAAAAAATATAAACAGCGGCTTGTGCTTGGGGGCGGACTAAGCTTTGCAGCAGCATTATTCCAGGCAATAATAGGTTTTTCGCCTTCCTTGAGTCTATATTTCGGTGCCCCTGAAGCACTTGTAATGAATACCCATCTCCTTATTTTTGTGAGTCTGCTTATTGCGGGCATTCTCGCCTTATTCGGATTATATGCCATATCCGGTTCCGGCCATGTTCAAAGATTTCCATGGTTGAAACAGATGCTTGCGGCAATCAGCTGTATCTATATACTACGCGGCTTTTTGTTCGTTCCGGAACTTCTTGTTGTGATGGGTGTTGTTCATATTTCCACACCTGTAGCGCCTCGTTTTATCCTGTTTTCCCTAGGGATATTGCTGGCAGGACTGATTTATTTGGCCGGAACTGTGGGTGGGTGGCAGATGTTCCCATCAAAGAAAAAGGCGGTTGGACAACAAGCGAAACCCGAGTTATAAGAAAATTTCTTTGGCCAATGGGATGCCCCGTTCAGGACCTGAATGTTTCAGCCACTGCAATCAGAGCCATTGCCACATTTTCCTTCCACTCTAAGGGGTTGATTCCCCATTGTTTGCAGTCCTTTGGGTCCGGGTCCCGATTAAAGGCGGACCTAAGCCATGGGGTGTTGTGATTATCGTAGCACCATGCGGCAAAGGAGTTGTCCATCAGGAAGGTGGACGGGGAGCATTCAGGATTTCGAGCCATCATAGTTCTTAGTTCATTCGCTGTTTTTGCAAACAATATTTACCTCTTAATTTAAAATGTTTCACTGCCCTTAAATTTATCCAGAGCCTTTGTAATGATTTGAACAGGGTATTTAGAACATTTTTTTTATGTTTGTCCATAAATATCTGCATGTGTATCATCTGCTTTTCAACACTGTTTTGGACATGATCATGGATCCGGGAATAGACGGACTGGAAACCTATATCCAGATATTAAAGCGGCATCCCAAACAAAAAACCATTATTGCAAGTGGCTTTTCTGATAATGATAGAGTAAAACAAGCCCAGGGTCTTGGCGCAGGCGAATATTTAAAAAAGCCATATACCCTTGAACAAATTGACTTGGCCTTTAAAGAAGCACTGGAAAAAAAATTTAGATCAAAAGATGGCAGTTTTATTCAAGAATTCAAATCAAAAATGGTTAAACTATCTTTCAAGCCACCCCGGTATAAAAGAGCGGATCAAACCATTTCGGGATAAAATAGAATAAAAAAGAGTATCATTACGCTTTAAATCGGTGCATTTGACTTCTTGGTACAAGGAGCAGGGTTCCGAGAAGTTTCATCTTATCCAAGCCTTCTTTCAGGTCAGAGTCTTCCTTCAGGCTTATTTTTCTGATCTCATTGATGACAAGGGCTGCATATGTTTCACCCCAGAACCAGTCGGCAAGGGATTGGCTGTCTGTCGGCTGCCCGGGCTGGGCTAAAACCCCTTCAAGATAAAAGGCTTTGATATCCTCTGCCGCCATGCGAAGGCTGTCTGCAAGTGAATAATTTTCTATTGTTGTAGGGGTGCCCCTCACAAAGGCTGCCAGAAATACTGATGCATCTTCAGGGAGAAGACCTGAAACGCCTGTGGTTGTTCTTTTGCGTTTGGCCAGGGCCAGATCATACCAACTTTTCATCTGTGAAAATTCCACTGAAAATGATTCCAGCAGATCTTCCCTGGAAGAGAGGGGCTCTTTTTTTGTGCCAAAACTTACAGGACATGCAACCTGTACCAGATCGGTCGTTTCCGGTGCATCCTCCGGATAATCTTCAAGAACAGGTCCTGTTGATAATTCAAGCAAACCGAGAACATGCTTGAGTACCCGGGTTTGAAACTTGGTATTATTTGGAACCCCAAGTGGTCTTCCAAGGTCAAAGGGAACCCATAATGCCCTTGGAGGATTTATGGTTTGAGTGTGCTCCCGGATGAGGCTTATCTGGGTAGTGGGAATTCCAGCTTCTTCTATATAATGAGCAAGCCCGCCAACTGCGCGCATGCAATTAGGTCAGACAGGGACAAGAAGCACTGCATTAACCCCATCCTTTTTCATTATTCCGGCAAGGGTTTGTGCCGTTTCCTTCATGGGGCCGGGATCTGTGGCCCCCATGAAAGAATAATGGTATTCTGCCACGCTTCCTATAAAACCTATCTTGGCAAGTTCGGAAAGACGGTCAAGGGGAAACACCAGATTTACATCCATCTGAAAACCTGCCCGATCAAAGTTTGTTGAAATATGACTCATGACAAGATCCTTGGATGGTGTTTGCCTTGGAATCAGTCTGTAATCCGATGCGCCAAGGCCAAAGGGGCGGTCACTTCGAAGATGGAGACCCGCCGTTGAAATGATGGCAACTTTTCTCTCGGAAAGAGGGGGACCTTTGACAAAAGCAGTTGATTCAAACTTCGGGCAGGGCAGCGATAAAAGGTGATTTCTTTCTTCTTCGGAATATAACTCAAGACGGGCCACGGGTATTCTCCTTTTTCATTTGTATGTCCAAACAACAGCGATCCCTAGGATAATAATATCCAGATCAGCTCAACATATAAAAACCCAGATCTTTAGAAAAGGGCGGCGGATTGTAAAAATCGGCTTTAATATAATTTCCCTCTATTTGTCTGACCACACTCCGCCGTTTTACTAAAGAAGATTTAATATCATCCAACACAAAGTGAATATCCAAAAAATCATTAGGGTTCGGAAAAAAATAAAATGTACTTCTTCTGGTCAATTTGGGTAAAGGGTATAATTCCACGAAGGATTAACTTTGGGTCGCTCGATATTCAATTTTTCTAAATCATCCTTTGAGGCTTTTATCCCCTTTTCATATTTTTTTTCAACTAATATCGCATTAACTTTCAGTCCGGTTTTTGTTTTCGTACCCTTTGTG
>JAQICW010000264.1 GCA_027858355.1 Desulfobacula sp. | reverse complement strand
ACGACAACTCATTACGTACTATCTGTCAAAAAGTAAAAGAATTAAATCCAAAGAAAATACATCTTTTTAAAAAGATATTAGAAAAAAAACTCGCAACAAAACAAACTGGCAACATAATTGGAGATAGAGATAATTTTTGTTCAGTCACCGGGAGAGGAATTTTTCAAGCTCTGCTAAAATGTGATCTATATATTATAGAGATTAATGTGGAAACATGACCAGCAATGACGCCCTTGGCTCATATAATTGAACGACAATGTTTATGTAGAAAAAACCTGGCATACCATATATTGGGGTTCCTAAATCTTGTCTTGGCTGAGTCTTTAAAATACCAGTACACACAGTTGATTTCCATCCAAAACCCTATATAAATAGACAAAAGACTCGCTTTAAATTTGCCCAAAATACTATAATAATTCTACCAATGGGTAAAAAACGCCTGCTCACTGTAAGCAGGAATGGTATAAACCGAAAAAAGTGACTTAAATCGCAGTTCTCCAGTTTTTTGGGGGAGGTTCAGAATGCAACAATGAAAACTTTGGCTTTGTCGCCGACTATTAAAATGTGGTGGTGGATTTAGAGATGATTAACACTTGATAATAAACAATAATTTTTGTAAAATCACTTTATTTTTACCACATATTTGGAGACTGTATGAACCAATTCAATGAGCATATAGATGTTTTGATTAATGCCTACAAAGCAAGCATAGAGCAGATGACCCACCTAAAGGTTACGGGCGTAGAAACAAGACAGGTTCTCAAGGAAAAGAGTGTTTTACAATTTGCCCATATTATATCCTATACTGATTTTGACAAAAAAGTTAACGGAAAATTTGTTCTGACATTCGATAGCGTTCAGTATGCCTTAAAACTTGCTTCTGCTATTGCAGAAAGGCTTGGAATGGGAAAGCTTGAAAAAATCAGTGACGATTCTACCGATTTATTGAATGAATTTTTGAATGTGGTGGTTGGACGAACCATATCAGACTGGGACGACATTGGTTTGAAAGTAAAATTTGACACACCTGTTTACAAAAAAAATTACAAAAGTGACAATTCAAACTCTTTTAAGGGATATATCATCATCCTTGATATTGCGGAAAAAGAAGCAGAAAATTCAGCGGGGCAGATTATTTTAAGAGTAGATTTCAATGAAAAAGCTGAGAGCAAAATCAAGGGCAAAAAAATACTCCTTACTGATGATTCAAGAGTAATGAGAAATATTATCTCTAAAATTCTTAAAGCAGAGGGCGCGGAGATAAAAGAAGCGGAAAATGGAGAGGAGGCTGCAAGAGTTCATCGAACATTTAACCCTGATTTAACACTCATGGATATTAATATGCCAGGGATAAACGGATTTGAAGCCATTGCAAAAATCAGAAAATTTAATGTGAATTCAAAATTTATTATTCTTTCTTCAAGCTCCAGAAAAGATGAAATTATCCAAGCAAAAAAATTAAAGGTATCTGGTTATGTGGTAAAGCCAGCTGAGCCGGAGCAGCTTATAAAAAAGGTTTCTGCCATATTAGACTGACATTTTTTTAAATTAAATAAAAATACCAGTCAACCATTACAGTATGGCATCAGAGAATTATAAAAGCGAATTTCTCTGATGCCGCAACAGTTTTATCCTTTTCCAATAATCATAGGGAATTTTTCAACTTTTTTTTGACAAAACCGTTATTTAAAACTGTAATATGCCGCACCATTGTAATCCACTCTTTTCAACTGTTTATTGATATCATAAAGTGATTCCGTGGCTCCAATGATCAATACGCCGTGGTCATTTAGGCACGATGACAGGGTTTGAAACAGTTGCTGGCGGTCTGTTTTGCTGAAATATATTGCCACATTCCGGCAAAATATAATATCAAATTTTCCATATTCACCTTTAGGCTGCAGCAGGTTCATTTTTTCAAAATAGGCCATACTCCTCAGTTCATCTTTTATTTTCCAGTATGAGTCTTCCTTGGTAAAATATTTCTTCAATTGAACGGCATTCAACCCTCGGCTGACTTCGTAATTTGAATACTGGCCATGGCTGGCTTTTACTATTGCTGAATCTGAGATATCAGAGGCTTTAATTTTGATATTTTGACTGAAAAAATTTCCTTTGAAATACTCCATAAGTGTTATGGCAATGGAATACACTTCCTGGCCGGTCGAACATGCAGAACTCCAAATATTTAGATTACCACACTTTTGTCCCCAGTTGGCCTGCCAATCCGGCAGTAATTTTTCCTTTAATAACGCATAGGGCTTTTTATCTCGAAAAAAGGACGTTTCATTTGTGGTCATTAGATCAACAATGTGGTTGGTCAATTGTGAGGAATCTTTTGCCTTGGCAATCAGAGCCTCAAAAGAAGAAAAACAATATTCTTCGATGAGCGGTTGAAGTCTGCTTTCTATTAGATATGCCTTGTTTTTTTTTAGAACGATCCCGCACTGCTTGTGAACAATACCGGCCAACTCAATAAGTTCTTTAGTGGTTATTTTCATACCCCGACCCGCTTTATAATCTCTGCTGCGATATGGTTAAGAGGTACAATATAGTTTACAACACCGGCGTTGATGGCTTCACGCGGCATACCAAAAACAACACAACTTTGCTTGTCCTGGGCAATAACCTGGGCACCCAACCGCTTCATCAACCGTAAGCCGAGAACCCCGTCGGAACCCATACCGGTCATTATGATGCCAAGAGCATGTTTTCGATACACCTTTGATATAGACCTGAATAAATAGTCCGCCGAAGGCTGGCAGTGTTTTTCCGGCGGATCGTCATTCACTTCAAGCATGATTTTCCCCGAAACATTTACAACTTTCATCTGTTTGCCTCCCGGGGCAATAAAAACGGTGCCACGCTCAAGTGCCATATTATTCTCGGCCTCTATTACTTTTAAAACACTTTTTTGATCGAGTAATTTTGCTAATGCTGTAGTAAACTCTGACGGCATGTGCTGAACAATGACAACAGGAATACGTAAATCTTTGGGAAGACATGGAATAAGCTGTGTCAATGCGTTGGGTCCACCGGTTGAAATACCGATTGCGACTATTTGAATACGGCCAGTCCCTCTCTGGGATGTTATTTTCATTGACGCAGCATCTCTGACAATAGGTTGTGATATAGCCTGTTCTTTGCTGACCATATGTTCTGATACTCGTATCTGGGCCATGATCTCTTTTACGATGGGGGCCAACTGGTCGAGAAGAATGTCTTTGCTTTCTAATGGATTTTCAGTCTTGGGTTTGGTGACAAAGGTCAAGGCTCCAAGCTCAAGCGCTTTTAATGTTATGGCGGCACCTTCTTTTGTATGGGCAGAAACCATAACGACTTTCAAAAAGGGGTGGTCGACTCTGACATGTTCTAAAACCTCAAGCCCGTCCAATACAGGCATATCAAAGTCCAGGGTCAGCATGTCTGGTTTTAACTGAGGAATTTTTGCTAATGCTACCTTTCCATCGGTTGCAGTCCCAACAACCTCAACACCTGGAATATTGTAAAGAACCTCTGAGAGAACTTTCCTGTACAGGACAGAATCATCAACAACCAGGACTCGTAATAAGCGTTTGGGCATCTGTACCTTTATTTTTTGAGCAATTCGTCCAGGTCAAGAATAATCACCAGGTCTTTTTTCATACGATAGACGCCGTTGATAAATGCACCGCTTATCCCGTCAACATTTGACGGTGGGGTGGAAATGTCGTAATGGTGTGCAATAACAACATCGTAAATATTATCCACCAGCAATGCAATACACTCCTCCTCATAGCGGACAACCACAACCTGAGTATCATCATTGGTTTCACTGGGGGAGATGCTAAATTTCTGGTGCAAATCAATTACTGTGACAATTTCACCGCGAAGGTTTATAACGCCTCGGACATAATCAGGGGCCCTGTGAACAGGTGTAATTTCAAAGTTATGATTGATTTCCTGCACGTGGCGTGTGTCAAGCCCGCAGAGCATGTCTCCGATTTGAAAAAGGGCGAGTTCTGTGTCTGGGCTTTCGTTAGCTGCATTCATCATTTTTTTTTCTCTGTTAAAATATTTTGTTTTGGATCCTGCTGCCTTCATCTGTAATCTTGAGCAATAAGGAATGCACCTTACACAAGATACTTCTTGACGCAGGCAATTATTTTTTCGCGGTCCAGTTTTACCAGGTAATCATTAATGCCGGCATCTCGACCTTCTTTTTCCGCAGCATCTCCGGCCAGAGTTGTGACTGCGATAATGGGCAGGTTCTTGAATCGCTCATCTGCACGTATTTTTTTTGACATCTCCAGTCCATTCATATTGGGCATCTCAATATCTGTAAGCACGATATCAACTTTTTCCCTGTTCAGCACATCTAATCCTTCTAAACCATCTGTCGCGGTTAACGGTTTGTAGCCTATCTCAGAAAGGAATGACACGACTTGATTGAGGAAGAATGGGGAATCTTCAACCACCAAAATATTTGCGGGGCCGACATCTTCTATTTTGGACTTTAATGCTTGGGTCCACTCCGGCATAAGGGTGTCGATGACCCCATAAAGATCAACCAGCAAAGTAATTTCTTCGTTAATAATGGTTGAACCCATAATACCTGGTTGTTTATGGGTCATTTCATCAATAATATAATCTCCCCTGATGATATCTATGATTTCCGACATTATAATTCCAACCTCCTTGCCGCTTATGGAGAAGACAATAATATAGCAAGTCTGACTGTCTGTATTTGGTGAGCCGACATCAGCGACCTCATCAAGGCTGAACAAAGGAAGTGGTCCGCCCCGGTATTGAATATTTTTTCGACCTCCGGTGATTTTGATGTTTTGTATCCTGCATAATTCTATTCTTGAGATCAGGTCCAGTGGAATGGCTATCTGTTCGTCAGGCGCATTGCAGACGAGCAGCAAAGATTGGGTATCTTTCACTATCTTACTCTCGGCTCTCTGTAGCGCTTGTTCCTGAACGGATTTTGAAACGGTTCGCAGGTTCATGATATTGCTGATGCCGATTATATCCAGAATAAGCGCCACCTTCCCGTCACCCTGGACAGACGCACCTGCATAGCATTCGCAGTCACGTAAGTGGGTTCCGACTGGTTTGACAACGATCTCTTCGGAGTCGAGCAATTGGTCTACAATCAAACCATAATGATAATCTCCAGCTGAGACTACAAGAATGTTATAAGCACTCGTTGGGCTGGTCCGCCTGTCTACGGTAAGGGCACGTTTTTCTTCATCAGAGGCAACTGTTTTGGTGTCAATCTGCTGATTGATTTTTTCGATTTGTACCTGCCGCCGATCTGCTGTGCGGGTCCTTTTTTCCGGGAATCGCTTGCATGTGTCTTCCGTGGCGTAATATCGTTCTTCAATACCAAGTACATCAGTAAGTTTGATCAGCGGCAGAAGTTCACCTCTAAGGCGCATAACTATGGCAGAACCGATTTTTTCGATCCTCTCCTTGACCTTTGCTGCAGGTATTCTTACCAGCTCAACCATATTGACTTGCGGAATGGCATACCGCTCTTTTTGTACGGTGACAATTAAACTGGGTATGATGGCTAAGGTCAAGGGAAGTTTAATAATTATCATCGACCCCTTACCCGGTGTCGTGTCAATATCGACAGTCCCCCCAACTTTGGATATATTTGTATTAACAACATCCATCCCGACGCCTCTGCCGGAAACATCAGTGATTTCTTTTGCTGTTGACATGCCGGGTAAAAAGATGAGGTTTGCAATTTCTTTATCACTTAATTCATCAAGGGAAGAGACGTCGCGGAGCCCCATGTCCAAGACTTTTTTCTTGACCCGGTCAATATTTATACCGGCACCGTCATCTTCAATGGCAATCATAACCTGACCGCCTTCATGATAAGCCGTTATTCTCAAAAGACCTGTTTCCGGCTTGTTGTTTGCAATACGCTCTTCAGGAATTTCAATACCATGGTCAACGGAGTTTCTGACCAGATGAGTCAGAGGATCACCAATGGATTCAATAATGGTTTTGTCGAGCTCAACCTCTTCTCCTTTGATAATGAGATCGATTTTCTTACCAAGATTTCTGGAAAGATCACGGACGATACGTTTAAATTTGTTAAAGACATTGCCTACGGGCTGCATGCGCGTACTCATGATTGCTTCTTGCAGTTCGGAGGTAACCAGGTTGAGACGTTGAGAAATATTGTCGATGCCTATGACTTTTCGGAACGATACTGCCTGGACAAGTTGGTTTCTGGTCAAAACAAGTTCACCCGCCAGGGTCATCAGGGTGTCCAGCAGTCTGACATTAACCCGCAGGTTATCTGGTTTTTGTTCCGCTTTAGCCGGGGAATCTTTAAACGATGGGGGATTGGTTATCTCCTTTGTTTCCACAGCGGTTGTTGCCGGTGATGTTGATGGTGTTGAAACCGCTATCGTTTCATCTGGTATCGTTTCATCTGGCTGTTCTTGCCGGAGGGGGGCTGCAGGAACAAGAGGCAACTCAATCTGTTCAAGGTCATCAGTTTCCAAATCTTCGTGGGTAATCGGCTGAATTTGCTCAGGATCAATATCGAAAAAATTTCCTATCAAGTCATTTTCCAATATTGTAGAAAAGATAACGATGAGCCGGTTATCATTTTTTTTGATCAGTTGATCTAAAAAGTCACCGTCAATATCAATATTAGCGGCTAAAATATCCCCGGTTTCTTTGAGTTCTTCTATAATTTTTGTACAGTCTTTTTCATTCGCTTCAATATCTTTTATCAGGTTGTATTGCAAAATATAGAGATAGCTTCCCTCTTTAAAGACATCTTCAATCACTGATTGCTCTACTTTGAGCAAATGATCTTTGGCCGAGGAGGATGTTAAAACATGATTGTTTTCATATGCTGGTTTCTCATCAGTTGAATCTTTAATGGAAATTTTAGATGCTGCGTGGACAGGCGATGATTCGTTCTCCAGATTATTATTCTCTGGCTTGTTATCCTCTGGGGGGGTATCTCCAAGGCAAATGGCGTTTAAGGCGGCAAGGTTGCTGGAGATATCAATTTCACTTGAACTTTCATGGCGCTTAATTAATGTTGATAAGGTATCCGCAGCATCAAGCAATGTTGAGATGATGCTTGGTGTAGGGATAAGCTCCCTGGCACGAATTTTCCCCATTACATTTTCACTGTTATGGGCAAGTTCTTCGACATTCTTAAGACCAAGATAACCGGCTCCTCCCTTGATGGTATGTACGGCTCGAAATACCTTGTTAACGATCTCTTCGTTGAAGTTTTCTCCGGCTTGCTCTATGTCAAGCAGGTCATCTTCAATGCCGTCAAGATGCTCCAGTGATTCTTCGATAAAATCATTTAAAATTTCATTATCTTCAATATTGAACATGCTGTTCCTCTTTTACTTAGCTCGGCCTTATCTGTGATAAGAACTTTTCAACTTCATCCTGCAAAACACCAGCCTGTTTTAACAGTTCGTCAGCATTCGTCAACACTTCACTTGCAGCTTGTCCGGTTTCATTGGCGGCACTGGTAACAATAGCAACGCTTTGTGTTACCTCTTGAGTGCCGGATGCTGCCTGGCTCGTGCTTTCAGCAATGTCGCTGGTTACTGAAGACTGCTCCTCTACTGCAGAGGCAATGGTTGTTGAAATTTCATCAATATTATTAATTGTTTCGGTTATGTCGCTAATTGCAGAAACGGCATCCTGAGTAGCACTTTGTATACCATTAATATGGTCAGCGATTTCAGTGGTGGCTGCTGTTGTCTGTTTTGCCAACTCTTTAACCTCATTTGCAACTACCGCAAAACCTTTTCCGGCTTCTCCGGCCCTGGTGGCTTCAATGGTTGCATTTAAAGCCAGAAGGTTTGTTTGTTTCGCAATGTCCGTGATCAATTGGACCACGTCACCAATTTTTTGAGAGGCTGTGGTCAGGCTTCCCACCATTGCAGTTGCATTCTCTGCTTTTTTAACTGCACTTTTTGCGATTGCGGATGAGCTTGTCACCTGTTCGCTTATCTCTCCTACTGAGGCAGTTAACTCCTCTGTGGCAGAAGCCACGCTAAGAACATTTGTCGAAGTCTGTTTGGAAGCGGCCGCAGCAGATGAAGATTGTTGGTGGGTTTTATCGGCAGTCTCGTTCATTGTCTGGGCAGAACCCTGCAAATCCTTAGCTGCAGTTGAGATGGCATTAATAACCATCCCTATGCTTGAGTGAAAGGAATCAGCCATTTTCTCCATCATCTGTTTTTGTTCTTTTTCATTTCTGATTTTGTTCTTTTCCTGCTCTTCTTCCAGCTGTATTTTCTCAATTGCGTTTTTCTGAAAAATTTTCACAGCCCTGGCCATCTTGCCGGTTTCATCTGTCTGGTGCTGGGCCGGGATCTCAATTTCAAGATCGCCGGCGGCAAGTTTTTCCATGGATTCGGTCATGATGACCATTGGTCTGGTAATTGATTTTGCAATGACTAAAATAAAAAGACTGACAATAACAAGAAAAAAAACCATGCCGATGATCAGAACGAAACGCTGTTTATCCAAGGCATTGTGAAGTTCCATCAGATCATAGGTAAGGGATATTATGCCACCTTGCTTACCGATGCTCCAGGTGGGGTGGCATCGAATACAATCTGAAACAACTATTTGGGGGGTATAAATCAGGACGGAATCTTCTTTGATAATTTGAAGCGGTTCGTGCCCTGAATTAAGTGTGTTGAATACTTCAGGCGGCACATTGGCAGGAACTGAAACAAGATCAGAAGAAGACATGTTGATTGTTCCATTCCGATCATAAAGTGTAACATCTAATACCCCCTTAATCTTTTTCTGGCTGGAGAGTAATTTTTTAAAATTTTTCATCTGGCCTCTCTCCAAAGATCCCTTGACACCATCCTGGATAGAATGAGACAGGGTTTGTACTGAATCCATATAGGTCTCAGTTATCTGTTTTTTTACAAAACTATTAATCAGATTTCCGCCGATAGCCAGAGAAAATAGGAGAACAATGAGAATGGAAAACAGTATCTTTAGATTAAACGGCAGATTGCTAAACGTATTTTTGATCATGAAAATAACCTCTTTTTCGATAAGGTTTACATTTTATTTTTTTAACATCTATTTTTTGTAGGATGAAAAGTTTTTCTTAACCGTTTGATTTTAATAGCGATTAATTGAATTATCATCCATTTAATTCCTATAAATCTTCACGTAACCGTCTTCGACAAGGAGCTTAAAGCCGGATGATGGAGCAGGCCCGCCTGAAAGAGATTCTCTTTCCATGGGGGCCGCGCCAAACACATCATCAATTGACTTTTTTAATCCGTCAGGTGTAAACGGTTTTGGCATGAAACAACTCACTCCGGCATCCTGTGCCTTTTGTAATTGTTCACGATCTGCCTGGGCCGGTGCCATTATAAAAGGGATATTCTTATATTTTTTATAATCCCTGACCCAGACAAGCAATTCATACCCATCTTTATTGGGCATGTCCCAGTCACTGACAATCAGATCCATATCATCATTGTCATTCAGCAAATCAATTGCTATGTGGCCATCTTCAGCCTCAATAATATTTGTAAAACCAAGATTGTTAAGGATTTTTATCTCAATCTTTCTCATCCAAGCCTGATCTTCAACAAGCAATATCTTCATCTGTCTTGGATCATATTCCGGCATTTTCTTTACTCTTTTCATCCTGTGGCCAATATTGGCAATTCACTATGCTATCAAACCGAGCAATAGTTTTTCCACCTTTGTCAGGTGTTCAGAACTGCTGTTGACGGCAGCCAAAACCCTTTGTATATCCTTAATATTTTCGTTGACCTTGCTCATACCATTGGTGATTTGTGACGCTGCTGCGGCAGTTTGAATAACATTGGATGTAAGCTCTTTGGTCTGAATAGCGGTTCCGCTGACGTTATCAGCGATATGCTTGCTGGAAACACTCTGTTCTTGAACTGCAGCAGCTATTGTTTCTACAATATTAGTCATATTGTGTGTCACATCATTGATTTTCTTTATCTCTATTATAGTGCTTTGAGTGGAATTGCTCATCGCTTCAATTTTATGTTTAATATCAAGGGTGGCTTCATTCGTCTGGGCAGCCAGGTCCTTCACCTCCCCGGCAACGACAGCAAATCCTTTGCCAGCTTCTCCAGCTCTTGCCGCTTCAATTGTAGCATTCAAAGCCAACAGCTTTGTTTGCTCAGCAATCTCTACAATGGTATCAATGACCGAGGTGATTTCTTCGGAAGCCTTGCCTAAAATATCGATTTTCTCAAAGGCTTTATCAACACAAGACTTAGCCTCCATAGTGATCACTCTGGCCGCCTCGGAATTTTTAGTAATCTCGCCAATAGTGCTGGTCATTTCATCTGTCACTATCGTTATTGAATCCATATTCATTTGTGAATACTCAGCAGCCTTAGAAACAGAAGCAATATCAGCACTCATCTCTTCTGTGGAAGCAGCAACAGTGTTTGACTCTTTAGCTATACTTTCAGATTTTTCTGTCAGATCGGCTGCAGCCCTTGAAAGTACGTCAATGGCTTTGTGCAATTCATTCGCATTGGTTCTGATACCGGCATGAAGACCTTGCTGTTCAAGGTTTGCCTGTTTATACTTTTTATCTTCTGTCTCAAGCTTTACTGCCAGATCCCTCAAAATATCGGCAATTAGGTCAATCTCGCCGGCATTTTTAATGCTACAGACCGCAGAATAATTACCCCTGCTGATTTCAACTGCAAAATCGGAACAGACAATTATCGGTCGGGAAACCTTTCCGGCCAACACCCACAGCATAAAACCGGATAGAACAAGTACTACGCCTAAAACACCAAAAACTATTGGAAGCATTTGGCTGGTCAGCGTGCCTTCGGTACCGTCCCCCTTGCCACTTAAGACAATGAGAACGAAAGCCAAAACCATGGCGGCAATCAATACTCCAAAGCTGCCGGTGAAAATTTTCTGACGAATCTGTAATCCTTTAAACATAGGTTCTTTCTTCTGGTCCAACGAAGCAGACATGCGCCTCTCCTTTAAATTATCATGGCTCTTTCCGTTAGGATACCATCTTAACGAAACCAATCTTTAACAATGTATATCACCCCGTAACACGAAAACGGGCATGGTATTAAAATATCGATCCCCCAGGAGAAATCCGGGGTTCTCACCATTACGGCCATAAACCAACTAATCACTCACACATTTTGGAATGCTACTCGTGTTAATGGTTGGAGTTTCATTGATTATCCTTCGAAGCTCCTAAGGCTGCCTGTTCAAATGATCTATAAAAAGGGAACTTCTTTTTTGATGCAAACTGCGAGGATGCACAGCCAATACACGGAGCATTTGCATCGATACACCATGTTTGTCCACCGTTCCACCACCGTGTCGGGCAATCTGCATAGGTATCCGGACCAAGGCAGCCTAATTTAAAAAGGCAGCCTTTTTCACCTAGTTTTTTTGCAAATATTTCCTGTTGAAAATCATGATATCTCGGACAAAGCTCATGAACCTTGCGGCTGAAAAACAAATCGGGCTGGCCATCGGTTAATTCAGGTAAACCAACTTGTACCAGGTGAATAATGGTTTTCCATACCCAGTCAGGATGGACCGAACATCCTGGAATATTAATAAGCAAGGGGTCGATTTTTTTTCGCTTATAGAATTCTTTTAAGCTGACGGCATCAGTCAGATTTCCTTCTGCAGCCGGAATGCCGCCATGGGTAGCACATGTGCCGATGGCTACGGCACCACTCATGGTCTTGGCAGCGGCTGTTAACCAATCTCCAAAGGGTTTGTGGCCTAAAACACAGGCTTCAGGCATTCCCCAAGGAATGGCGCCCTCCACGGCGAGGAAGTATTCTCCGGCCTGGCCTGAAATATATTTTTCAATGAGATCCAAGGCTTGTTTTCCTGATGTGGCAGACAAGTCAGAATGAAAAGAAAGATTTGAATATTGAGTGATCATGGATACTGCATTGGGAGAATCTGCCTGGAGCAAAGAGATCGAACAGCCTGTGCAGGATTGTCCTTGTAGATATAAAAGTCTTGGAACAGTTTTTGGGTCAATCTTTTTCAAGGCGGCATTTACAATTGTGGGAAAATTGGAAATACCAAAGGAAGCACTTAAACATGCAGCCATTTTCAAGAATTCACGTCTATCTATCATAAATTTATCCTCACCAAAAAATTAAAAAAACTCCTGCATCAAAATATTGGTTTGCTTAATGCACAGCACAGCCCAGGCACGGGTCAAAAGAGTGTACAATCCTGTTTGATTCAATCTGTTCATCAGGATTTTTGACTTTAGTGCCTATCAGTGCCGATTCAAGGGCACCTGGCTGGTCATTGTCATCTTTGGGTGAACAATTCCAGGTGGTAGGTACGACACATTCATATTTTTTGATTTTATAATCTTCAATTTTAATATAGTGGAGCAGTGCTCCCCGTGATGCTTCAGTAGCCCCAAACCCTTCACCTGATTTTGGAAGATCATATTGGGCCATATAGGGTCCTTTAATATCGATACGTTCGGTCTCCTCCAACAAAAAATCAGTAAGAACAACAGCAGATATGGCACGACATAAATGTCTTCCTAAAACTGAATTTAAATTTGAGGCCCCGATGCCTGCCATACCGGCAAAGTTATCCACCAATTTTTTGATTTGCGGGTTGTTGTTCTGAAGATAATCCACCAATATTCTGGCTGCAGGACCGACCTCCACCATTTTCCCCTGATACCGAGGCGCTTTTATCCATGAATATGCTTCGGATTTATGGGGGGATGGGATCAATTTTCCATCTTTAACTTTTAAGCCCGAGGGTGATGAGTATTTTGAATATTTCACATCTTCCTGGATGGCGTTAAAATCAACCTGGGAAATCTTGTCTTCAAACAATACACCAGGGGCAAACAAGCGTTTGCTATCCGGTTGCGGCTCGAGTGGCATAAGCCCGACTGAAAGAAAGCCTCCCTGGCTTTGGCCAATATTCCAATATTCGGGAAATCCTGCTGCCACAGCCAAAATATCAGGAATATATTTTTGATGAATAAAATTTTTAACTTCTAAAATCAATGAGCGATATGAAGCAATATGATCTATAGTGGGTTCCTGGGTGCATCCACCCGGAAAAATTGCAGTGGCATGAGGGAACTTGCCGCCAAAAATCGCTGAAGCCTTATTGGCCTTTTTCTGGATTTCAAGAGATTCAATATAGTGTTTTAACGCACCAATATTGATATCTGGATCTGAAATGTATTTGCCAGATAGCCTGGGCAAAAACGGGGCTGCCGGAAAACTGGATTTTGAAGCAACTTCCGCTTTTACCCAATCTCTGAGCATGGTTAAATCAGAATCTGAACCCGTGTATCCCAGGATTGCGGTTACATCCACAAAATCTAGTGCTGAAAGCTGATAAAAATGCAATAAATAATCATACAGGTGATTTGCCCCTTGAATCAAATTGTGCAGGATACGGCCATTGGGCGGGACATTGAGCTGGTATGCATTTTCCTGGGCATATGAGGATGCAATAGCATGTGCATATGGGCAGACACCACAAATTCTCTGGGTAATCTGCTGTGCATCTAAAGGGTCTCTGCCCCGGAGAATAACTTCAAAACCTCTAAACATTTCCCCCACACTTTTGGCTTCGGTAATAACATTATTCACAATCGTTGTTTGAATACTAAGATGCCCCTCCAAACGTGTTACAGGACCAATATCAACTTTCATAAGACTCCTTGGTTTCTTCTATAATAAATTACATCTCTTCTGATCTGATTAAATTATTTATTTCACTAATGACAACTTTCATATCCATTGGTTTTGGGAAAAAACAATCTGCACCGTAATCTAAAATTTTATCCTTGTTCTCTGGATCATTGTATCCTGAAATAGCAATTATTATTATTTTTGCTGTATCACTGTTTTTTTTTAACTGCCGGCATACTTCAAATCCATCCATTTTTGGCATATAAAGGTCTAGAATCACTATATGGGGTTGAAATTTCATAATTTTTATACCGACTTCAAAACCATCAGATGCAGAATCTACCTGAAATCCATTTTTCATGAATGTCATAACTAAGAATTCTCTTACTGACGGATCATCATCAACAATTAGAATTTTGTGCTTATTTATCTCGGTTCGACTACAAGACATCATGTCTTTTGATTGAATTAATTTGTGAAGATCCTCACGAGATATTCTGTAGTGGCCACCGGCAGTTACCCCTGCATTGAGCAAACCAGACTTGACCCATCTCCATATGGTTGCCCGGGTAACTTTGCAGAGTTTTGCAGCTTCTGTAACAGAAATTATTTCTCTATCAAATTTCATAGCCAAGTTTAAATGCTTATTGGATTAATCTATATTTTACGTATGAAACCAATGTGACATTTGAAACGTTATGCTTTTTTATAATCTCTGTCAATAGAAAGTAGCTAAATCCTTATCACCACACAGGAGGGCTCAAGATAGAGAGATAGAAATCAATCAAAACAAATTCAAAAATCGAAGAACTATTTCGCTTTTTAACTAACACATAACGACTATTGCTCCTTATTTTTAAGCATCATCAAAATGGATAAGTATGCACGGACTCAGAAGTGGGATATCTTAAAACCCAAATTCTGCCTCACTTCTGAATCCCTGATCACAACCTTGCGATACATTAAATGTGATATGAAAAGCTAGGATGCATTATTTAGGAGTAAACATCAGGAGAGAAGAATATTTCAATTCAAAATTGTTTTTATAGATTTTTTACTCGCGAGACTTAATGGTATGATCAATCAGTAGTCAAATAACAGAAAATACCAATGGCTTCTTTCACCAGTACTGCTTTTAAAAATAATTATAAAATTCCTTAAATTCTACTGCCTAAATAAAACCTCCCGGCTTTATGTGCTCACACGATCTGGTACCTTTCAGAATAATTGATGTTGTGAATGTGCGAGAGTTTTTCAAGCTCACTCACACACATTCATGGCTCAATTATTCTGGGGAAAACAGTTTCATTTTTTTAAAATATTTTAAGCTGATCACCGAACAATTTTTTCTTATCTTAAAGGATGAAGCTCCCCATAAATACAATGTACCGTCTAAGATAGTGGTATATTGAATGATCCATCTGCAATAAAGCAGTGATAATTTATAAGGAGCTTCACCATGAAAAAGAAAAACATTTTTCAGAACCAAAGTCAAGAAATCCTTACCTTGTTCGAAATGGCAACGGACAGATCCAAAGTAATGTGTGTTCCAATGGATTATGAAAAAAAAGATCATATGGTCTTGTTCTGCAATGGTAATGGAAAAATTATCCGCAAACCATTCTCAATAAAAAATTCACTGGATGGTAAACATTATCTGGTTGACCAAGTCACAAAATCTTGTTGTCATCATGGAATCAATCTTCAACATGTTTTTTTTGGAGGCGAAGATTGCGGTTCTTATGCTGATAATTTTATCACAGCTTTACGTTCAGACAAGTGGCTGGTTGCAGGTGTAAATGCCCATGATGCAAAAACCTATCGTGAAAATATGCAGGCTAGCACTGATAGTTTGGATTTATTGGGGATCAGCAAAATGCTCATTAATTGTAGAGGGAATTGCTCCATTTTCAAAATGTTCCTTAATATTAATGGAAGACCGATTCAGTGCACCTTAAATTCACCGGCGCCAAGGTTCTACATTAACCAAATTACTTAGCCGCCAGGGGGTACAAAGACCCGATCATTGCGTTGAAAAACTACAGAAGTTAGCTGCCCAGGCTCTTAAGCCACCAGAACAACATATTGCAACTTTACAAATTTCATTGAAACAACAAATCAAGCTCTTTACCTGTTTACAAGAAAGCATTCAACAATTGTATGAGGAAATTGCTCACAATTTAGCCCAAACTCAGGGCGCTTTTTTAACCAGTATTCAGGGTATTGGAATCGTTCTCGCCGCAGGTGTAAGTGCAGAGATTGGAAATCCAGGCAAACAAAACTCTTTGAGCAATATAGTCTCGTATTCTGGTATCATTCCAAAGGTTAAACAAACCGGGGGTATTCAGGGAAAAACCAGGGTTAAAAAAGTGGGGAAACGCTGTAATCATATCCTGAAGGATTGTGTTGTCCAATCAGCTTCCCACATGGGGTTACATGGGCCTGAAGATTTAATGTCGGATTACAAAAGGCGCGATGCACAAGGACAACATGCAGATTTTGGAATGGCTAGAAGATATCTGCGTATGGCTATGGGCATGATGCGAACTTATCAGACTTACCTGCCGAAAAGATTGCGAAGCACAAATATCGACATGAAAGAACGGGCAGCATATTATTTAACAGTGTGGCCAAAATTTCGAGGAAAGTGGCATAAGGCAAATTCTTTGGATATTGCATTTGCCAAAGACATGCCTTTAGGCCAATGGCGGAACGTAATACAGGAGCTTTATGGCATAGAACTCAAATTATGAAATAAAAACAAACCTGATTTAATTTTTTGGTTTAAAATTTAATAAATTTTGCGGACTGGATGACTTTCACACAATTGTCGCAGGACTCCGAATATATCGGATGTTGATGACGGCTTAGGATAGAATGTCTTACCATGTCCGCACCAATAATTATTATGGCTCCAAGGTGCTTTGATCCTTAAATTTATTCTAAGAGATCTTGTCATACCAGATTGTCAAAATTGGGCATTATGGATATGGGGTTCCACCGGTTG
>JAQICW010000240.1 GCA_027858355.1 Desulfobacula sp. | reverse complement strand
TTGTTCGATAAGAATTTCAGGTAACAGCTTTGCACACAAAGGTCTTAAAATTTGACCGTCAAATCCTGAATTTTTTTCCACGTATCGCAAGGAATTTTTGTTCTGGGATTTGGGTCTTTGGCCTAACACTTCTCCGCTGAACATAAAATGGAATCCATTATTTATAAGAACTTCTCCTGCTTTGGAAAACATCAAGGCATGGCAGTCCATACAGGGATTCATGTTTTTCCCAAACCCGGCTTTGGGGCTTTTCATCATTTCCATATAATCATCTGTTATATCTATTGTCATCAGCGGGATACCCGTCCCGCGAGACGCTTTCTGGGCTGATTCAGATGAAAAAAAAGGAGTCTCAAAGCAAATCCAGGTGACGTCAATTCCCTGACGTTGAAGTAAAAGCGCGGAAAGAATACTGTCCAGCCCACCAGAGCATAGGCCCAAGCCTTTAATCTGTCCTTTAATCTGATCCTTAGTCTGGCTTGAGGTTTCATCAATTTTCATATATAAGTGCTCTATGACATTAAGTGCATTAAAAATAAAAACAATTCTTGAAACTTTAAGAAACCGATACCCTGTTGTCAAGACCCAGCTTGAACATGAAACACCTTTTCAACTGCTCATTGCCACTATTATGTCTGCCCAGTGCACGGATAACCAGGTGAATAAAGTATGCAAAAATCTGTTTGAAAAATATCCTGATCCTGAGAGTTTGGGCAAGGCTCCTATAAATGACATAAAACAGATAATCTATTCCACAGGCTTTTATAATAATAAAGCTAAAAATATTAAAGCCTGCGCTCTTGCAATTCTTAACGAACATGAGGCAAAAGTGCCCCAGGATATGGCCAGGCTTATTGCCTTGCCGGGCGTGGGTAGAAAAACAGCCAATGTTGTTCTATCCGCCGCGTTTGGTCATCAGACAATTGTTGTGGATACCCACGTATTGAGAATTACCAGAAGACTTGGCCTGACAAAAAGCCTTGATCCTGTAAAAGTTGAGTTTGAATTAATGCAGATCATTACCAAAACATCCTGGAGCGATTTGTCCCTGCAATTGATTTATTTTGGCAGGGAAATCTGTGATGCTAAAAAACCGCTTTGTGAAAACTGCCCTTTGTTTAAAATCTGTTCAACAAAGGGGAAGGGATAGGATCTTCATGGGTCGGCCTGTCAGAGCCGTCCTTTTCGAACGATGGCTATCAAAAGCCAGATCCCCATGACAGCAGCAGCAGCAAATCCTGCAATTCCGATTACAGACACCCCGAAAAGAAGCGGTGGGAGATTGGAATTGATGAGCATTGCCGATCCCAATATCAATGCCGCAATAATGATAGAAAAAGCAATCCTGTTGCTGGTTTGATCCTGGGTGTTCAACATTTTATCAAATCCTTTAATTCTCATATTAAAAGATAGGTTCCCGGATTTTGTAAGCCGCATTATCTCGACAGCATCTGTAGGGAAGATCTGAAATAATTTATAGGATTCCCTTGCAATCCCCATAAAGTCTTTAGCCATTCTTGAGGGTGTGAATTTTCTGTATTTTGCAGCCGTAACATAGGGGATGGCATGGGAAATGATATCAAAATCAGGATCAAGTTTTTTGGCAAGTCCCTCAATGGATATAAATGCTTTTATCATCAGGAAAAAATCCGGTGGAATCTTTAAATTATGATTTGCACACAGTTCAAGAAACTGGTTCACCATTTTGGCGGTTTTAATATCTTTTAAGGATTTTAAAAGGTGAGTGAATACAAATAAGGAGATATCCTTTTCAAGCCTTATCAGGTCTGGCTGGTTTTCATATTCAGAAAGTTCGCATAACAGCTTTGCTGTATGTTTAAAGTCGTTTGTGGCAATACTGTGGATCAGATCCACAAATACCTCCCGGGTGTGTTGATCCACAAATCCTGCCATTCCGAAGTCCACCGGGCCTATGCGATTTTTTTCCAGGATAAAGATATTGCCTGGATGGGGATCAGCATGAAAAAATCCATGCTCAAACACCTGTTTCATATAGAAATCAGCTCCCCGCCGTGTGATCAATTTTTTGTCTAACCCTGCCAGTTCAATGGCCTCCACATCATTGGCCTTGATTCCGTGGATATATTCCATGGCCAGGACCCGGGCACTGGATTCGGCAAAATATACTTTTGGAATATAAATGGTTTTATCATCTTTGAATTGTTCGGCCATCCGCTCTATATTGGATGCTTCTATGGAATAGTCCAGCTCTTTTTCAAGGGTTTTGGCAAATTCTTCCACAATTTTTACGGGTTTGAAAAAAGCTGCCTCCTCAATATTATTTTCCATGATGGAAGCTATGTGAAGCATAATTTCAAGATCTGTTTCAATTATTTTTTGAATACCAGGCCTCTGGATTTTCACAGCAATCTGCTCATTGCTGTTGATCTGCGCTTTGTGAACCTGTCCAATAGAAGCACTGGCAAAAGGGATTTCTTCAATTGATTTAAAAATTTTGTCGTGGGGCTGGCCAAATTCAGATTCAATAATGGTTTTTACCTGGTCAAATTCAAAGCACGGGACATGATCCTGGAGTTGTGCAAGTTCATTTAAAAGGTCAACGGGAATAAGGTCGGGGCGGGAGGAAAGAACCTGGCCCATCTTTATAAAGGTGGGCCCGAGTTCTTCAAATACCATTCTTATGCGCTGATTTTTGGAAAGTTTTTCAACTTTTTCGTGGCTTTTAACAAAGGGGATGAGCTGGAGACCAGATTCAATGTAACGGTCAATATGCATTGAATCAATGATATTGCCAAAGCCATACTTTAAAATGATGCCAATAATCTGCTGATACCGCCAAAGATGGCGGTATCGTTTACCTACCCTGCCAATGTTTTTAATACTCAGCATAAACGGTCCCAGTTTGTTTATGCTTTATCAGACAATTTTTTTGTCAGAACGTCGATCCTGTCGTTAAGGGTTTTTATATCTGACTTTGATGGCAGATCCAGTTTTAAGAGTATTTTTTCTATGGTTTTTTCGATCTTTTTATCAAAACCGGTTTTTGCATCCTCATATTTTTGCTGAGATTCAGTTAATAAATCTTTGGC
>JAQICW010000239.1 GCA_027858355.1 Desulfobacula sp. | reverse complement strand
TCCCACAAAAAAAAATAATCCAAATGTCCCCATAAGGCCGGATGAAATAATTCAAACCGGAATTTTATGTGAAAAAGCCGGGGCATCTATTATCCATGTTCATGCCCGGAATCCTGTTGATGAAACTGCATCAACAGATTTCCACCTGTTTGAGGAAATCCATCAAGGCCTTAAACAGGAAACAAATCTGATTATTCAGATTTCCACCGGTGGAAGAGCTGGTATGGAGTACGAACAACGATGTGAAAGACTATCCCTAAAGCCTGAAATGGCCAGTTTAACAACAGGGTCTGTTAATTTTCCTTCATCAGTCTATGTCAATAGCCCTGATCTTATTTGTGCCCTGGCAAAGGACATGAAAACCCATGGCATAAAACCTGAAATCGAGATTTTTGACACGAGCATGATTCAAAACGCTTTAAATCTATCAGACCAGGGTTTGATTGACCAGCCGCTGCATTTTGATTTTGTCATGGGTCTAAAGGGTGCTATCCCGGCAACAATAGAAAATCTTGTCCATCTTAAAAACAGCATTCCCCATGGATCAACCTGGACTGTGGCCGGGATAGGACCTTTTCAATTGCCCATGGGTATCCATGCCATTGCCATGGGAGGGCATGTCCGGGTCGGATTGGAAGATTGCATTTATTTTAGTAAAGGAAAGCTTGCTTCCAATGAACAACTTGTAAATCGAATTGTGCAATTGAGCAATATAATGGGTAGAGAAATAGCAACACCTGATGAGGCAAGGAAAATCCTTGGTTTAAACTAAATAGTGCCTGATGGGAAACTGCCAATTTCCCTGATTATTGCTTTGGCCTCAAGGTTTTTAAAAATAAAAGGACAAAAAATGTTAGAAATTCCAGGTAATGTTTTTCCAAGAAGATTGGATGCCCTTCTGCCCATGGCTAAAAAGGCCCAGGGTATTTATATTGAGGATGAAAACGGCAAACAATATATGGATGCCAGCGGTGGAGCAATTGTGGTTAATGCAGGCCATGGACGAAAAACAATTGCAAAGGCAATTTATAATCAGATCTTATCCCATGATTATATCCATCCCACCATGTTTGCAGCTAAACCCGTTGAGATGCTTGCAACTTGCCTTGCCCAAAAAGCACCTGAAGACATCAACAGGTTCTATTTTTTTTCAGGGGGGTCTGAAGCCAATGAAGCAGCCATAAAACTTGCCCGGCAGATCCATATTGAAAACAATAATGAAACTAAGTATCGTCTTATTGGAAGATGGAAGTCATACCATGGATTAACCCTGGGTTCCCTTGGAGCCATGGGAAGAACAAGTTTTAAGACTTATTTTACCCCTTTATTAAAAGAAAATCTGCATATCCCTGCTCCCTACTGCTATAGATGCTCCTTTGGCTTGACATATCCTTCCTGCAGGGTTAGATGTGCCACGGCCCTTGATGAAATGATTGAAAACGCGGGGCCTCAAACCATATCTGCCTTTATTGCCGAGACGATTCCCGGGGCATCAATTGCTGCCTGTTTCCCGCCAGATGAGTATTTACAGACAATTGCCAGGATCTGTGACCACCATAATGTTCTTCTTATTCTTGATGAGGTGATGTGTGGTATGGGCAGGACAGGAGAATGGTTTGCCTGCAATCATTTTGACGTTGTCCCGGATATTATAACCCTTGGCAAGGGCCTTGCCGGAGGGGTCATGGCGCTGTCAGCCTTTGGGGTTAAAGAGACTCACTTTAACACCATAAAAGAAAATAGCGGCGTTTTTATGCATGGTGGAACTTTTTCCCACCATCCTGTTGCTGCAGCAGCAGGACTTGCTCTAATTGAAATTCTTGAGCAGGAAAAACTTGTTTTTCGAGTGAAAATAAAGGGTGAAAAATTAGGAGATCTACTAAAAAAACACTTACTGCCTTTGGCTCAGGTCGGAGATGTCCGGGGAAAAGGTTTTATGTGGGGCATTGAGATTGTAACGGATAAAAAAACAAAAGAGCCTTTTAAACGGTCGTTAAAAATTGTGGAAGGTATCTGGGATAAGCTTTTTGAAAAAGGCTATATTACGTATAAATCAAGTGGGCTTGCAGGTGTTGATGGCGATGCCCTTGTAATAGCCCCGCCTTACATCATTGGGGATGATGAGATGGAGATGCTGGTCAAGGCAATTAAATCCACATTTCAAGAATTTTTTAATTAACTAGTGCCTGACCGAAAATCTGAAAATTGGCGGTTTTCGGTTGAGCTTTAACTATATTTTTTTAAGGAGTTGATCATGCCTGAATTGGCCTATCTAAACGGGAAAATACGTCCCATTAATGAAACCTATGTTCCCATTGAGGACAGGGGATATCAGTTTGGAGATGCAGTTTATGAATTCATAGCAAGTTACAATGGAAAATTTTTTTGCATGAAAGAACACCTGGACAGGCTGGAGAAGTCCATGGAAGGCCTGTCATTTCCAAAACTGGATAGAAACTTTATTCAAAGTGCCATTGATGAGCTTTTTGAACGAGCCGGGATGGCCAGGGCAGGACATTATATCCAGATTTCAAGGGGTGTTGCCCCAAGGGATCATGCCTGGGCCAAAGATATAAAACTGCAGATTATAATGACCATAAAAGAGGTGGATGAACTTGATTCCAAAATACGAAAGCAAGGGATAGACATCATTACAGTGCAGGATGAAAGATGGTCAAACTGTGATATCAAGACAGTCCAGATCCTTTTCAATGCAATGGCAAAACAGAAAGCCAAAGATCAGGGTGCCTTTGATGCAATTTTTCTTTCAAAGGATGGAATAGTAAGGGAGGGGACAAGTTCTAATTTTTTCATTGTTAAAGATGGAGGAATCATAACCCATCCTTTGACAAAAAATATTCTTCCCGGCATAACAAGAATGGTGGTAATGGATCTTGCCCGCAATCTGGGGATAAAGGCTGAAGAAAAATTTTTGTCAAAAACAGATCTTTTTTCTGCCGAAGAAGCATTTTTAACCGGAACAATTACTGAAATCCTTGGGATCAAAACAATTGACGGTGTGACCCTGGGCAAAGGAAAACCAGGGGAGATAACCCAGAAACTCTATAGAGCATTAAGAGAAAAAGCAGAATAAAAAGGGTCAACCAATTTATGCCAAATTTAAAGGACCAAAGATTCTCTTCACAAACCATCTGTAAGATCCTTTTGGCAGCCAACTTGATTTCAAAGGATCAGGCCCTAAATCTTTTAAAAAAAGAAAATAGTGTAAAACATATTCTTGTCAAACAAAAGACCCCCCAAAAAGGGGATCAAGTATTAAAAGACCAGCCGGCGAAGCTGATTTCCTTTATCGATGTCCTTTTGTATTTAAAAATACAAAGGGCAGATCAACCCATAAAAAGATTAGATGAAGATTTGATTTATAAAACTTTAGCTGCCGCCTGGAAGGTTCCCTATAAAAAAATTGATCCCTTGAAACTTGAATTAAACCTTGTGACAGGGACGATATCTAAATCTTTTGCCAAAAAGCATTTGCTGCTGCCCCTTTTTATAGAGGAAGGTAAATTGATTGTTGCGACCTCTGATCCCTTTGATTTTGAGGCCATCAAAGATGTTGAAATGGTGTCAAAACTTAAGGTAAAACCCGTTGTCAGTGCAAAATCAGATATTGAAAAACTGATTAATGAATTTTATGGGTTCAGATATTCCATTTCTGCGGCAGAAGATCTTTTTTCAGCAAAGGGGCTTGATATAGGCAATTTGGAACAGTTTGTTCACCTAAGACCCCTGGATGATCAAGCCTCAACAGACCAGCATATTGTTAATGCAGTTAATCATTTGTTTGCCTATTCCTTTGACCAGAAAGCCAGTGATATACATATTGAACCCAAGCGGGATATCTGTCTTGTCCGACTGAGAATCGATGGGGTGCTGAATACAGTATACAAACTTCCCAAAAAACTTCATGCCGCCGTGATCAGCAGGATTAAAACCCTTTCCGGGCTGGATATGGCTGAGAAACGAAGACCCCAGGACGGGCGGATTAAAATAGAAAAAGATAAGACAGAGGTTGAAATAAGGGTCTCTACAATTCCAGTGGCATTTGGTGAGAAAGTGGTTTTGAGAATCATGGACCCGGAAGTTCTTTTCCAGGACCTTGAAAGCTTAGGGTTTTCTCAGGATGATTTTAATAAATATAAAAAACTGATTACCCGGCCATTTGGCATTGTCCTTGTGACAGGCCCTACAGGTTCAGGAAAGTCAACCACGCTGTATTCAAGCTTGAGAATGCTGTCCTCACCTGAAGTGAATATCACAACCATTGAAGATCCCATTGAAATGATCCACGAGGAATTTAATCAGATTGCTGTACAGCCGGCCATTAATGTTACCTTTGGCTCTGTCCTGAGAAATATACTACGCCAGGACCCTGATATTATCATGGTGGGTGAAATAAGGGATATAGAAACAGCCCAGGCTTCTGTTCAGGCGGCATTGACAGGTCATCTTGTCCTTTCCACGCTTCATACAAATGATGCAGTATCCTCAATTTTCAGACTGCTTGACCTGGGGATCCCTCCCTATCTTATCCACTCATCAGTGAATGGGATTGTGGCACAGAGGCTTGTCAGAAAAATCTGTCCCTATTGTGCCCAGGAATTTGGAATGGATACAAAAGAACTTGCAGACCTTGGCCTTAAAATTAATGCCAAGGGCCTAATCCGGCTTAAGCATGGGAAGGGCTGTGTGAAATGCAGGAATACAGGATATAAAGGGCGAACCGGGATTTATGAAATTATGC
>JAQICW010000219.1 GCA_027858355.1 Desulfobacula sp. | reverse complement strand
CCGGTTTATATGGAATTTTTAATCCATGACAGGAGAGCTGCTGAAAAAATCATGAAAGATACCGGGGTTGAACTTGAAATGGATATGGATCAATATGGTCCGTTACCTAGCTGGTTCTGGCCAACATCTCACAAAGAACTTGATGATGAATATGATCTTTTAGCTTTTTCTTATCGTGATAGTCTTCACACAAATAACTCAACCTTTCAAAATCCTTTGGTTGATGAAGTCAGCCAGATGATCCCTTATACTTTTACAATTACCTTGAATAAAGGTCTGGCAGATGAAAAAGGATTCAAAGACGGCGATATTATCTGGATGGAAAATAAATATGGAATCAAAGAAAATGGCATAGTAAAAACAATGGAAGCTCAACATCCAAAAGTTCTCGGTGTTTGCGGACAAGGGGGGTTATGGGCAGACAAAAGACCTATTGCCAAGGGTAAGGGAAGTAATTTCTGCAAGCTGCTTCCGTCATACCTGAGACACTATGACCCCATCACCGGAAACATTGAAACTTCTGTTGCTGTTAAGATTTACAAAGGCTAAAAGGAGGATTGAACAATTATGAAACAAAGAAATGAGCTTGAAAAAATTATGTTCCATCCTACCGGCAGCGACTTAAAGCCATACGAATGGATGATGCGGCCCACTCGTCAGCAAGAATGGATTGATGACAAAGGCATTTTTCTCTGGCTGGCCTTTTTTTTCTCAGAAATAGGTGCAGGCCTTTATTTCGTGTCCCTTTTTTATGAATATAAAGCCGGATTGATTCTTGGCTGGCTGATTACCCTGGTACTGGGTGGTGCCATTCATGTGCTGTATCTTGGCAACCCCCTGAGAGCCTGGCGAATGCTCATGAAACCCAATACATCCGAGTTATCCCGGGGTATATGGATTATAGGTATCTTTGCAGCGTTGGGGTTCTTGCAGATGGTGACAGCAGGAAGCTTTAATGTGGTGTTTAATACTATCATGGGAATTTTGTGCCTTTTGATTATTTCCCATGGATTTGCCACCATGAATGTTATCAGAGCGCTTCCTGCCTGGAGTTCAACAATGGTTCTGCCATTATCAGTGATTTCCGGGGTGTGGATCGGGCAGCAGCTTTTGCAGTTTATGACGGCTGTTTCAGGTAATGCAGTGCCGGCATCTGGAATGGAAATCTGGGCAGAGGTGTTTTTCTTTGCGTATTTTTTATGCGTCATGCTCTATATATGGGGAACCTGGCACAGCAATGAAATCGGAAAAGAATCCATTAAAATACAGATAACCGGCGATCTTTCAAAGATCTCCCTTATTGGTGTGGGCGGATTAGGCATCATCCTTCCACTGATTCTCACCCTGATTATGTGGGGCGGAGATACCAATGGTTTTTTGATCTTTTTAAGATTGGCTTCTGTTATTGCAGGTGATCTTGCTCTTCGTTATGTCATAATGAAAAGTGCGGTGTACAAGCCCTTGATTTAGAAGATTGATTAAATGAAAAGGGCAGGCAAGAACTTGATTTCTTGCCCGCCCTTTTTTATTTTTAAGCGGTTAAGGGGAAAAACGATTTTGATATTGAAAATATTCATAAAAAGATATAATCTGGCTATATAGTAGATAAAATCAAGCTATATTATAAATAGTGTCTGACCGAAAACCCCGTGTTTTCGTTCAAACACTAAATAGACAGAAGGCTAAAATGGATGTGATAGAAGCCCAGATAAAAGGATGGGAAAGAAGGGGAATCTATGATGATCCCAGGGTGACCCAAATTTCAAAAATGTACGAAGAATTAGGTTTTATAGTCAAGATAGAACCAGTCAGGCCAGAGATAGAAGCAGGATGTTTTGAATGCATAAAAGAAAATCCAGATAAATATAAAGTGCTTTACACAAAAAAAAATGATTCTGAATAAAAAGATGGATATCAAACATTTTTTGTAAAAATTAGGATATTATATGGCAGATAAAGAAAAAAGTGCAGAAAAGCAATCCACATCTCAGACCAAGGTAAAATTTGAAGTTTATGGTGAGGAAATGATTGAGAAAGAAGTGAAATCCAGTGGTAATAGTGGCAGAATATATCTTCCGCCGAACTGGGTCGGGCACATAGTGAAGATCATAAAAGTCGAATAACAATGGAGGATTCTGTGGAAGATACAGTCAATATAAGAGAAATTATTCTTAATGATGCAGAGGCAATTCAAAATATAAGAAAGGCCATCTCAGAAGACGACGGCGAAGTTAATTTTATAAAAATTATAGAACAGCAGATATCTGCAGGTACAGGGGAATTAAGCCTGGTTGCGGAAATTAACGGGGCTGTGGTTGGATATATTATCAGCGCAACCCTATATGCCGGGTTTGGGATTAAAAAAAGTGCCTGGATTATGGCCATTGGTGTTCAGCCGGATTATATGGGAAAGGGCATTGGATTGAAACTCGCCAGAAAAATCTGTGAAGTTTACAAAGACAAAGGGATTAAAAATATATACTCGTCTGTTCTCTGGGATTCCACAGATGTCCTTTCTTTTTTCAAAAAACTCGGGTTTGAGAGAAGCGATTTTATCAACCTTAAAAAGAAATTATAAATCAAGTTTAGCCTGACTGATAGCGAAAAACAAAAAAGCCGCTGACAGCTTATGCTTTCAGCAGCTTTTGATAATAAATTAAGAAGTGTTTAAATACCCAGATATGCCTTTTTAACATCTTCATTGGCCATGAGATTGGCACCAGTGTCTGTCATTGTAATAAGACCATTTTCCATAACATAGCCTCGATGAGCGGCTTTTAGAGCAAGGTTGGCATTCTGCTCAACAATAAAAATGGTGGTTCCCTGGTCTTCATTGATTTTTTTGATAATAAGAAAAATCTGTTTGACAATGATGGGCGCAAGCCCAAGGGAGGGCTCATCAAGAAGTAGTAATTTAGGTCTTGCCATTACAGCTCTTGAAATGGCAAGCATTTGTTGTTCGCCGCCGCTGAGCGTTCCCCCGGCCTGGTTTCGCCTTTCTGCTAAAATAGGAAAAAGGCTGTAAACATAATCAAAGTCTTTTTTTATTTCATCGGTGTCATTTCTTAAAAAAGCACCCATGTCAAGGTTCTCAGCAACCGTCAGGTAAGGAAAAATTCTTCGGCCTTCCGGCACCTGGCAGATCCCTAATTTCACGATCTCATCCGAGGGCAGATGGGTGATATCCTTTCCTTTGAACTTAATACTGCCCTTTTTGGCAGGGACAATACCGCAGGTGGTCATCAATGTAGTTGATTTTCCAGCACCATTGGCCCCGATCAGAGAAATAACTTCTCCTTCGGACACTTCAAGGTCTATACCTTTGAGGGCATGAATATTTCCATAATATGTATGTAAATCTTTTAATTTAAGCATCTTCAGAATCGTCTCCAAGATAGGCTTTGATTACTTCCGGATTAGACTTTACCTGTTCAGGTGTGCCTTCGGCAATTTTCTTGCCGTAATCCACTACATGAATGTTGTCAGACAGACTCATGACAAGTTTCATATCATGTTCAATCAGCAGGATAGACAGGTCTTCGTTGTCCCTCAGCCAGACAATCAACTCGTCAAGCTCTCGTGTTTCATGTGGGTTCATGCCGGCGGCAGGTTCATCTAAAAGCAGCAAAAACGGGTTTGTTGCAAGGGCTCTTGCAATTTCCAGGCGCCGTTGTGCACCATAGGGCAAGTTAACAGCCATTTCATTTACATATTTTTCCAAACCTATTTTTTCAAGGATTTCATAACTGTCGTCAACTGCTTTCGTCTCTTCATTCCTTTGACTTGAGGGTCTAAGCATGGCCTTAATAATTCCTGATTTCAGTCTGCAATGTCTTCCGATCATGACATTTTCAAGAACAGTCATTCCTTTAAAAAGCCTGATATTCTGGAAGGTCCTTGCAAGCCCCCTTTCAGTGACAATGTTGGTTTTCAGTCCATTCAATTTATGGGTTGGTTTGCCTGGAGGCGTGATTTCCACGAGGCCTTTAGTGGGAGGATAAATTCCTGTAATACAATTGAAAAATGTTGTTTTCCCTGCACCATTGGGGCCTATAAGAGCAGCAATCTGCCCCTTTTCAACTGAAAGACTTACAGAGTCCAGAGCTTTTAGACCTCCAAAATTCATTGTGAGGTTCTTTACATTGAGTATAGGTTCCATAAATTTATTCTTTTACTTTTTTAAATTTATATGTTTTACGCACAGCTTGAATAAGCCCCTCTGGTTTAAACACCATCACAATGACCTGGAGTGCTCCAAATACAAGCATCCGGTATTCGGCAACGGCTCTTAAGTATTCAGGTAAAAGTATCAGTACAAGGGCGCCGGCAATAACACCAATGGCAGATCCCATCCCGCCAATAACAACAACACACAGAATGGTAATGGACTCCCAGATCGTAAAGGACATAGGGTTTATAAATGAGGTTTTTGCAGCAAATACTACTCCGCCAATACTGGCCCAGGTCGCGCCAAGGGCAAAAGCCGTCAGTTTTGTTTTGACCTTGTCAATCCCCATTGCCTGGCAGGCAATCTCATCATCCCTCATAGCGATCCAGGCACGACCAATTCTTGAGTTTTCAAGCCGCCCAACAAAGAAAATGGTCATCAGCACCAGTGCAATAACAATAAAATAAATATAAATAACTGAATTATGCTGCTCAAATTGATGACCAAAAAAGCTTGGTGCCGGAATATTTCCAATTCCCCGGGGTCCATTTGAAAAATCATCCCAGTTTTCAAGGACAATTCTAATGATTTCACCAAAGCCCAAAGTAACAATGGCCAGATAATCGCCCCTCAGACGGAGTACTGGATACCCTAAAAGGGTTCCGGCTATGGCACCGAGGACTGCACTGATGGGCAGGACCACCCAGAAGCTGATGCCAAAATGCATGTTTAGAAGAGCATAGGCATAGGCACCTACGGCATAAAAGGCAACATACCCGAGATCCAGGAGCCCTGCCAGTCCTATAACAATATTCAGGCCCAACCCCAGCATGACATAGACCAGCGCTGAAATCATGATGCTGGTATGATACATGGGGAAAACAAAGGGATAAATAAGAAAAAATATTGCCAGAGCAGTCAAAAAAGGTATTCTGAATCGTTCATTTTGAAGCAGCCTGTGAACAAGGGGAATATCATCCTTTGTGTCTGATTTCTTTTTTTCTTCTTTACGCCTTAAAAAATAGTTCCAGATAAGGGAAGCAAAAAAACCTAGTATGCCAACCCAGAAAAGGTTAGACCATCTGAAAATCACAATATTCGTTATGGTGTTGACTTTTATGACCATGATAGGAAAGGTCAGCACCATGAACCATAAGCCAATAAAAAATGATAGTTTAATTTCTTTTTTTGTAACCATAGTCAACTTTCTAAATTTTGTGGTTAAACTTTAGATGTTTCGTCTCTGCCAAGGATTCCAGATGGTCTGAATATCAGAATAATCACAAGAATGGTAAAGGCAAAAACATCTTCGTACTCGCTCCAGAAATAACCGGTAAAAAGGCTTTCACTAATTCCTAAGACCATGCTTCCCAAAACAGCACCTGGAATACTTCCGATCCCGCCTAAAACAGCTGCAATAAAAGCTTTAAGCCCTGCCAGAAACCCGATATAAAAGTTTATCTGGCCCACATGGCAGGCAATTAAAACACCGCCGATTGCTGCGGTTGCTGATCCTACAACAAAGGTGGTGGAAATAACCCGGTTCACATTTATTCCCACAAGCGATGCCATGATTTGATCCTGGGCAGCAGCTCTCATGGCCTTGCCGATTTTGGTGAATTTAATGAGTATACCCAAGAGAATCATGACAATGACAGTGGTGACAATGATTGTCATTTCAACGGAAGTAATAATATGGGCAAATGGTTCCCAGAATTTAAAATTAGGGATCAGGCTTTTAAAAGGCATATATTCTGATGTCTGGGCCAGCATGACATAATTTTGTAAAAAAAGACTCATTCCAATGGCTGAAATAAGGGCTGAAAGCCTTGGTGAAGTTCTTAAAGGCTTATAGGCGATTTTTTCAACGGTATATCCATAGGCACAGGAGTAAACAATGGCAAAAACAAAGGCCAGGATAGCGATAACAGCAGAGTTCCATCCCCAGAGTCCTAAGACACTGGCAACAATAAGGGCAGTCATGGCACCAATCATATAGATTTCACCATGGGCAAAGTTGATTAACTGGATAATACCATAAACCATGGTATACCCAAGAGCGATCAAGGCATATATGCTTCCTCTTGTAAGACCTCCAAGGAATAGCGCTAGAAAATAGTCAGGGTCTGAAACGATCTCTTTGATGCCTAAAAAACCCAGTATTCCGACAACTGCCAAGCCTATTAAAATTTTAAACAGACGCATGTTAATTAATTATTATCTCCTAAACTTTGTTAAATTTAAGCAAAATTAATACATATAAAAACAGGAGCTGTAATACACTTTTTCTATTACGCTCCTGTTTTTATTTTAGGTCAGATATTAATTAACCTGGGTATATTTTCCATTCTGAACTTGATAGACAGAAAAACCTGCGCCAATAACGTCACCGTTTTTATCAAAACCAATGGGTCCTAAAGGAGAATCGACTTTATTTTCAAACATGGCAGCTCTCATTTTGTCATAATCTATTGAGCCTGCTTTTTCTGCAGCAGCGGCAAGAGCCTGAACACATGCATACCCATTGAAGAAAAATGTTCCGGGAGCTTCACCGTATTTTTCCTGATGTTTGACAACAAGTTTTTTATAAAGCGGGTTGCTGGAAGTATCATTCGGACCTGTTGCATAAACACCGTCAGAATATTTACCGGCCAGTTGTACAAAGTTGTCACCGATGATACCGTCAGCACCCATGAACATCGTCTTAACTCTCTTCTTTTTGAGCATACCGACAATTTTGGAAGCATCTGAATGATAGCCGCCCCACATGGTAAGTTCGGCTTTAGTTCTTTTGATTTTCTGTACAATGGCTGAATAATCAACTGCACCTGTTGTTACTCCTTCAAAAAGAACAACTTCAACGCCACCTAGGCTTTCAAAGTTTTTTCTGGCAAGTTCCATCTGGCCTTTTCCATAATCACCTTTGTCATGGAGCATGGCAACTGTTTTGACTTTCAGAACATTTTTTACAAAAGAAGTCATCAGAGCAGCCTGGGCACCGTCATAGGAAATCGTTCTGAAAAAATTGGGATGTTCGCCTTTAAGGGTCAGGGCATCAGTGGTGGATGCCGGGGAAACAACCAGAAGCCCTGCATCTTTATAAATTTTATTTGCTGCGATGGTGGCACCGGAGCATACATGACCAACAATCATCTGAGCACCGTCTGATACCAGTTTTGTAGCCATGTTAACTGCGACTTCTGGTTTACATACATCATCACCGATTAATAGTTCAATTTTTTTACCCAGAATACCGCCTTTGGCATTAAGGTCATCAATGGCAATCTCAACACCTCTTACGGCAGAAATTCCATAGGGTGCCAGGTCACCGGAAATAACACCGCCAGAGCCGATTTTGATGGTGTCGGCGGAAAAGCCTGGTGCAGCAAAACTTACCATGATTAATAGTGCAAGTGCTAAAGCCTTAAAAAAAGATTTCATTGTTTACTCCCCTCCAGTTTGAATTATTGTTTGTTACAACATACTTACAGCTTCAATTATGAATTTTGCAACTATAAAAAGAAGGATTACTATAGTCAAGCAAAAAAGTTGACTATGATAAAAAAAGATCCGTTCCTTGACAACCTTCAGCTTGGAACTGATTCATCCGGGTAGGCAGAAATTTTGTGGCTGAAGCCGAAAGGAGTAGGGGCCTATTTTGCCACGCCGCCGTGAGGCTTGTAGAAGATATGCTCGCCGATCGCCACTGTCTTGATGTATTCCGCGGACCAATTAGGTTTTACTTTCCGC
>JAQICW010000196.1 GCA_027858355.1 Desulfobacula sp. | reverse complement strand
ATGTGGAGTAGGGCGGAGCTTTTTGGGATCGTTCGACCTTTGACAGGTATCCTTTTGTAAGACCAGTCAGGTCTGCCAGTTTTTCCAGGGTAAGATTATTTTGTTTTCGAAGTTTTTTAATATTCCTGCAGATTATTTTCTCATCCATGGTTTTATTCTTTTCTTTGAATCTGTCCATAGCAATACCTGTTATGAAAGATCTAAAACAGGCAGAATATTTTCAGCAAATGGTATAATATAGCCTTTCCCCTTTAAATTTTTAATATAGGTTTCGATGGTGTAAGTATATTTAAACCCTAATGCTTCAGTCTGGGATTTTGAAAAATCTGACATGAGTGTCACATTAAACCGCTTAAGGATATCCATCACCCTGAAGGCTATATAGGAGGGCATATTAAAATTTTGTGCCAGTTCTTTGCCAAGTTTCTGGGGATCATTTTTAAAGGTATATCGAACAGATGAAAAGGTCTCATTCCCCACACCCTGTGAACATCCTGCGACAAAGAGAATGTTTCCACCTTCTTTGACAATATTGACGGCATTGAAAAGGGCTTTGGTGGATTGGTATAATTGCCCGTCCGTTCTGTGACCCCCGGCAGAAATCAGGGCGAAATCTCCTTTTTGAGGAACATGGATGCAACAGGCCTGGTCAAGCTTTTTGCAGCCGTCCATAAATGTGTTGTGTAATGGGCCCACATCGGCATGAAAAATATCACCAGTCCCATTTGCAGCAATGGCAACATAGGTGCAGGTTTTATTTTTTAAAAACAGATCTGCTGCCTCGTTCAGGTCCTCATTAATTGGATTTCCCCGGAGTTTTGCCTGCCTGACCAAGGGGTGGGCTGAACCATCTTTTCTCATGGCAAGAGAGTGATTCTGCTGGATAGAGTCATACCCTGCAATGCCCGGCAATATATATTTTCTGCCGCCGCCGAACCCGGCTGCCATATGGTGTAGGATGCCGCCGAAGATGATTATATGGTCTGCTTCAACGGCTTCTTTTGTGATATAGAGTTGGGTTTTTTTATGGGTTTCACCGATATGAACAAGGCGGTCTTGATTCTTATTTGCAGAATTTAGGATTTCAACTCTTTGAGAACAAAAGAATCCGGCAAGTTGGGGAAATAGGTCTTTATCTATATCATCATGGGTTCCAAGGGCAATGATAATCTTAATATTATCCGTTGAAACGCCCAGGTCTAAAAGTGTTTTTACAATTTGAGGGACAAAAATATCCCCTCTGGCCCACAGCCTTGTATTATCCGGGATGATTACAACAATTTTTTTGTGAATAATTCCTTTTGGAGAATGGGTTTTTATCCCCTTTGAAATGATGTGTTTGATCTGGTCATGGCTGGTTACAGGAACATCTTTTCCAATAATGATGTCAATTACCTTATTATCAGGGATATCAATATCAACCGAGGTCAGGCCTTTTTCCAATTTGATTTTCATATTTGCTTTAATGCCGAATGAATAAGGGTTAAAGGGTGCAGAACCTGCAATCTGTCATTCATATCCAGATTGCCGGCAAGGTTCATCCTGCAGACCGGGCAATCAGTGAGCCATAGTGATGCCTGAACAGCTTTCGCGTTTTCAATTTTTTTGTCAACCATTTTTTTAGAAATTTCAGGATATTCATAAAAAAAAGTGCCGCCGCCACCGCAGCATTCATCAACATCCGGTGCTCTTTTGTAATTTATAAAGGGCAGTTTTGATAATAGTTTTTCAGCAATGACGTGTGATCCAAAACTATTCCTTGTATGGCAGGGGGCATGATAGGTGACAGATAGCTTGTCCATAACATTGGAATCAAATTCAAGACGGTCAAAATTCTGATCAATAAATGAGAGAGCATCCATCACCTTTGAGGCAATTTTGTTTGCGGGGGTAAGGTCTTGGCCCTGGTTTTCCAGCATTTGCGGATATTCATTTTTTAATGCTTCTCCACAGGTGGAACAATCCACAAGAATTCTATCTGCATCATGGTTTTTTAATGCATTGATATTGGTTGTGATATTTTTAAAGGCTTTATCTGCCGCTCCATGAAACAATAATGGGATGGAACAGCAGGTCTGATCTTTGGGAATAATAATTTTATATCCCATGTGTTTTAAGATTTCAATAAAGGCAAATCCTGTATCATCATATAAATAGTTGGTGGCACATCCGGTAAAGTAGACCACTATTCCAATTTGTTTCTTATAAGGAAAGATAATTTCATCATTGGCTTTTCGAAATGGTATGGAATTTAGTTTTGGGAAATTTTTTAAGGGGATGTTGCCAAGTTTAATGGTTTTGGCAAAGTTGTCAGGCACAAATTTTTGCCCGGTTCTGGCAAGGCCGGCACCAAATTTTAACCTATATTCCCGGCCCAAAAGATAAATCAGGCTTTTGATGGCCTGCGTCTCTCCCTGGGCTGCCACCATTTTTTTTCTCATTTCCATGAAATTTGAATAGTGATTGATCCCGGAAGGGCAATTGGCAGTACATGATCCGCACATCAGGCATTTTGATACGATTTCCTTTAATAAGTCAGAAGATGCAAGAATGTTATTGTCATAGGCCTTAATCAGTTGAAGCTTGGCTCGAGGAGATGCCTGCTCTTGTTTTAATATTTTATATACGGGGCAGACACTCAGGCAAAGCCCGCATTTGCCACAATTTTGAAGTAGTTTTGTTGTCATACAAATTTTCCAGTTATACAATTTTTCTGGTCATACAAATTTACCGGGATTAAGAATAAGATCAGGGTCAACAGCCTGTTTGATTGTTTTCATGAATTCAATGGTATCCTTATTCATCACAAGGGGAAGATAGGCAGATTTACCAAGTCCGATCCCGTGTTCGCCTGACAGTGTCCCGTCAAGCTCTGCTGCGGCTTGAAAAATTTCAGCAAATGCAGCTTCAACTTTTTTCCATTCTTCTTTGTTAGATCTATCTGCTGGAATCATGGGGTGCATATTACCATCCCCTGCATGGGCCAGAACGCCCATTTTTAAGTCATATTTTTTTGTAATTTCAACAATTTTATGGATCATTTGAGGCACTTTGCTCACAGGAACGGTCACATCTTCAGTAACAATATCAGGCGCAAGCTTGGCAAATATACCATAGGCAGACCGCCTTGCCTTCCAGAGTTTTTCCCTTTCAAGGTCATTTGCGGCTTCCTGGATATGGGTGGCACCATTTTGCCGGACCTTTTCAATGATTCGTTTGATCTCTTTTTCGCAGGCTTCGTTCACCCCGTCAATTTCAATCAAAAGTGATCCTTGTGCCTCTCTGTCCAGTCCCAGGTTTGCCACATCTTCAATGGCATTCAGGGTCAGTTTGTCCATGAGCTCCATGGCAACGGGTATGATGCCGGAACCAATAATATCGGTTACAGCCTTTGCCGTGTTATCAAGGTTATCAAAGGTAACCATCAGGGTTTTTACAGCCTCAGGCATTGGCATGACTTTTAAGATCGACTCAGTGATGATTCCCAGTGTTCCCTCTGATCCGCAGAAAAGCGAAGATAGTTTGTAGCCTGTGACGTCTTTGATATTTTTACTGCCAAACCGGATAACCTTACCCGATGCCAGAACCACTTCCATTCCCATTACATAATCAGCTGTTACACCATATTTCAAACACCTGGGGCCGCCCGCATTCATGGCAATATTTCCACCAATGGTGGAGGTGTTCATGGAGCCCGGGTCAGGCGGATAAAAGAATCCAAATGGTTCCAGGGCTTTTTGGACGTCGCCATTGACAACTCCGGGTTGTACAATGATATACCGGTCACGGGTGTTCACTTCAATGATTTTGTCCATTTTTGAAAAACAAAGAACAATCCCGTGTCTTATGGGAATAGACGCACCGCATAGACTTGTGCCGGCACCACGGCCAGTGACGGGTATCTTATACCTGGAAGCTGTTTTTAATAGTTCTGATACTTCTGCAGTTGTTTCCGGAAAAATGACAGCATCTGGAAGGGCCTCCTCCACAAATGCATCATAGGCATAACAGGTTATCTCTTCGAGTCGATCAAGATATCGGTCTACACCGACGATTTTAATCAATTGGTTTTTTACTTGGGTGTCCAGCATAAAAAGGTTTCCTTAAAATATATAGATACAGAATAGCTTTAAATTAATTCCAATGGTGTTTTTGTTGTTAATAATCAGGCCAAAATTTTTCATAGGATTTCAATAGATTATTAGTTTACTATTTGTCAACTTTTTAAATTTAAAATTGATTTGGATAGAAAGCTTGAAAATTATTTATTTGCAATTAATTATTTTTTTAATTCATAAATCAAACTATCAGTTTTACTGCTGGTCCAAGCTTTGCATTACAGGTAAGTGAGAGACTTGTAAAAATAAAATACCTCCTTAAAAAAGGGTTTGTGCAGACCCTAAAATTTAAAAGGAGGTATTCAGTGATAGACTCGTGTTCGACAGCCGTAGATACACAAAACTGGAAAATCCCCACCAGTCAAGGGATACAGCTATCCACTCAAAATGGCGTAGTGCCTACAAAATTAGGGGGTGGATTTGATGGATTTTATCTTTTGAGGAAGCGGTATATTCAGTTTTTTAAGTATCTTACGCTGGATACTCGTCAATTCTGTGTACTGTAGTATATGGCAATCTTTATGCAAAAATTTCCCTAAATGAAGGCGTTCCATTTCGGCGCGTACCTTCGACCAGGTCATACCTGTCTCAAACTCCGCAACCCGGACCAGGAGCAAGGCAAGCCAGCAAAGCATGACATGGGAGCGGATGCGGTCGTCTTTGGTGTGATACACCGGCCTGAGAGACAGGGTCGATTTTAAGGTGCGGAAAGCCCGCTCGACTTCCATGAGCTGCTTATAGCCAAGGGCGATGTCCTCTGATGACAGGCTCTTGTCACTGGTGCTCAAAAGATATTTGCCATCCAGCTTCTCGGCTTGCTTTGTTTTGGCCTTATCCACCTTTAACATGCCTGACTTCAACTCCTTGAGATATCTGCCCATGGACCTGTGGGCCAGGAGTGCATATTTTGCTTTGAGGAACGCTTTGCCCGATCGTTTGCTCAGAGCTTCCAGTTCTGCTTCGATACGTTCCAGATTTTTCTTACGAACATGTTTATCATGTTCCGCCTGTTCTGGATTATAAGCAATGACAAATCGACGTCTGCCACTACCTTCACCTGCAAAGACTTCCTTGATATGAAGGTTCTCTCTGATGACTTTAAAGCGCCCACCCCGATTCAGGACTTCTTCATTTATATTTGTACCCCTGAGCTTTTCACCGAGGATGTATTGTCCACCAGCTCTTTGCAGGTTGCGCCGGTTCTCTTCACTGGTCATGCCGCGGTCCATGGCCCAGATAACGTTACCCAGCTTCCAGTCATTCAGATCCTTTTGGACCTGGTCAACGCACTTGGCATCGTTCTGGTTTCCGGGTAAAACCCAGCATCGGACAGGGATGCCTTCTCTTGTGACAGCCAGTCCTATGGTGACCTGAGGCAGGTCGTCTCTTTTGTGTTTGGACTTACCAAACGCTAATAGCTCTGAGTCTCCGGGGTCATCCATTTCAAAATAGGTGTTGGTGGTATCAAAAAAAATCAGATCCACTGTGAGATTCAGAAGCTGGGCAGTTGCCCAGAAAACTTTTTCTTGGATGACTTTTTCATGTTTGAGCAGAAAATCCATGCTCCGGTATAGGTGTTGAATCTGGATAGGCTGTTCAATATCCAGGTGAACATCCTTGTCAACCCATTCTTCAACAGCCAGTTTGGAAGAAGGTGCTAGGGCTCTGTTGGCAACCATAGCGAAGATTGCATCGCCAACAGGTGCTTTGAAAGCTCTGTCTTTCAATGCTTCAGCAAGACAAGCATCGATACCGATACGCTTCCACAGCCCATTAAGCAGAAGAGCCCCGCCGGCTGGTTGGCTGGATATGAACTTGAGATCTGCACCCAGAACTCCCAGCGCCTGTGCATCTTCAGGGCTTATGAACCGGCTCAGGCTGCTGACAAGACGTTTGAGAGCCGCCACATCAAGCTGGTCCCGCCGTCCGAACGAGTAGACGACCTCGGCTCGGGAATAGCCTTTTTCAGGATGGCGGGTATTGTGGGCCAATTGAATGTATTCGACTTCAGACCCGTCCTTGTTCTTGCGTTTTATGGTGCGTACATACATGCCCATATAAAAAGCATGTATTAATATATTTGTCAAGATAAATTTGAATAGTCGTGTGCCTACATGTTTTGAGCTCAGATTCGATACTTGGCCTGATTTTATTGGATATTTTTACAAAAATCGGTAAAAATGAACCTACAACTGTCGAACACGAGTTAATGGCACCGGATGTAACCATGGCGTTCTTTATAGAGGAGGACATTTTTTAAACGTCATAGCC
>JAQICW010000063.1 GCA_027858355.1 Desulfobacula sp. | reverse complement strand
GGAATAAACAGCTTATCCTTTTCTTTGGTCGCATAAAGACCATTAACGTTTTCAATATTTTCGCCAGTAGAAAAAGAAGGGTTTTCCCATGTTGCATATCCAAGATGTAAAAATAATTTTCTGACCATTTCAAGTGTGCTCAATTTGGGGGTTATTAAAATAATTTCAAAGCCTCTTTTCTCAAGAACCTCTAAAGCAGATCCATAAACGATTCCAAAATTAATCAACAGATCTGTCTTATCTTTTCTGATAACTCGTCCGAAGGATGCCTCAAGGTTTATATTATTAAGGCTGAAAGGTATCTTTGCATTCGGGATGTAGTCATAATTTGTTTGCAAAAGAAGGGTTTCAATAATTTTTTTATAGTCAGTGATGGCATTGATTTTTTGCTGTGATTTATTTTCATCAGCATTTTTTAATTTATCAATAATTTCTGATATTAATTGAGTTTTCAGGTCCTTCCAATGGGCTTGCATATTTTTCAACAGCTCGTCACTCACAATATCACCCGATAGGATAAGTATTTTGGAACCATCTTTGGTATCAATAATTGGGGTTGATGATAAATCAAGAACCACGCTTGAATTATTTTTTTCAGGAAAATACATTTTACCGCGACTCAATAGGGTTCCCTCAATAAGTGAAACATATTTTTTTAATGGTATGAGTTTGTCAGCCTCTAATTTGAATTGTTTTTCTATTTGTTTGTTTTTTTCGGTTTTATGTTTTGCCGGTTCTCCTGAGACAAGACGTTTAAACCATGGCTGTGATTTTATGGAAGGGTGAGGCAGGTAAATATCAGCACCTTCATAAATAATATGGATATTTTTTATATTGGGGTTGACCAGTTGTAAAGCCTTTAGCCCTTCCATTGATATGCCGCCCCCTTTTTTTAAAAAATCCTTATACATCAGGCCATAAACTGTTTCCCCTTTTTTAATCTTATGTTTTTTTATGAATGTCGCCAGATTCAGATCTTCCGGCATTGTTGAAAATTCAATGACAGGGACATCAATATTACCCGGTGTCCTCTGATCATACTCTCCTTTTACTATTTTTTTTAACGGAATAAGAATGCGTATACCCGGTTTAATTGCATCAATATTGCTGATTTTTGGATTGATTTCTTTAAAGATGCTTAGGAAATTGGGAAAGTCTTTTTTTGAAATTTCCCCTTTTTTCTTGAAAATTTTATATAACCAGTCATTTTTCTTGATAATATAAGGTTCACAGAGAATATCCTCATTTTTATATTTAAAAATTGAATATCGTTTATAAGAAGTCTTAACCATTTTGGTATTGGATTCAGTATGGGACAAAAAGGGGGACACAGCAACAATATAGATGGATAAAACGGTGAAAATGAATATTTTAAAAAAAAATTGTATTTTCATAAATTATCAAGACTCTTTTAAATTCAACCTTTCAGCAATTTTATCGGAAATATTTTTTACAAACCTTTGAAAATCTTTTTCTATCAGTCGTTTTTTTTGTGATGGAATCATACTATGATCATCTGGCAGTATTAAAGAGGGCAGATTGATATTGCCTGGATCAGGGTCTATCTTATAGTCTTCCGGTATTTCTGATTTGAAATAGAGGTCTTGAAATTCTGAAAATTTAATGGCATGTGCCGTTGCATCAAGTATGGCAGTCTCCCTGTTTGTAACAATATTTTTTTTAAATGCCTCCACAAGCCCTGCTAGGCATTCTCCTCCCTGGGTACATGCAATATGACCGTTTTTATTGGCCAGAAGCTGGCAATCCATGATGGACTGCTCTGTTACCCGGACAAAGAATACCTGTCGTTGGCCGGCAAGGGCATTATATTTTTTTGTAATCTGTATCACCCTGGGCATTGAAACCGGATTGCCTATCATTGCAGCCTGGGCCACACTTGGTTTTGTGTCAACAGGTACAAATTTTCTTTTGGCTTCATCAGGCTCAAGATAGTATTGATAGACAGGGTCAGCATGTTCTGACTGAGCACCAATTATTTTTGGCAGACAATTAATGATATTGGCTTCATAAAACTTAATAAATCCATTCATAATGGCTGAAATATTCCCGGCATTTCCAATGGGGACAACAACAACTTTGTCTTTCATATCCCAGTCAAAATCCTGGGCAATTTCATAGGAATAGGATTCCTGACCAAGAATTCGCCAGGCATTTTTTGAATTTAAGAGCACAACGGAATATTTTGTTGACAAGTGCTCTACTATTTTCATGCAATCATCAAAAACACCGGGAATTTCAAATACCTGTGCACCGCTTCCCAGGGGTTGCGAAAGTTGTTGACTGGTTACCTTTTTATGGGGCAAAAGAACAGCAGATTTTATTGAAGATCCCAGATAAGATGCATAAAGAGCGGCCGCAGCAGACGTATCCCCCGTGGAGGCACAGATTGCGATGACATCTGATACAAGGTGTTTATCGATGAGATACTTGATACTGGATATGGCACTTGCCATACCACGATCTTTAAAAGATGCGCTGGGGTTTTGTCCGTCATTTTTATAGAAAAATGAAAGCCCGATCTTTGCTTTCAGATTTTCACTGGCTTCAATAACAGGGGTGTGACCTTCACCAAGATAAATTATAGATTCCAAAGGAATACTGGGCCCAATAAATTCGTGATACCGGTATATCCCCTTTAGAGCAGGTATTTTCAACATTTTTCTGAAATCAAATATTTTCTGCCAGACCTTGCCAGGAATTTTTTGTAACAACTTGGCATTTCGATCCTCAATGAGCAGGACCTGATTACACTCAGGGCATACATATAATAATTTTTCTATTGAATATTCAGCAGAACATCCCAGGCATTTATAATACTGACCGCTTCGAGTCTTTGGTATGATATAAGGTTTTATATCCTCTGGAAAGAAATCAAGCATCATGATGAATCACCTTTTGGCCGCCCATGTAGGACACCAATACATCAGGAATAACAATGGATCCGTCAGCCTGCTGACAGTTCTCTAATATGGCTGCAAATGTCCTTCCTACAGCCAGTCCTGAACCATTTAAGGTATGCACATACTCAGGTTTTTTTGTATCCTTTCTTCGAAATCGTATGCCTGCCCGCCTGGCCTGGAAATCCAGACAATTACTACAGGAGGAGATTTCTCTGTATAGACCACCATCATCCTGGCCAGGCATCCAGACTTCAATATCATAGGTTTTTGTTGCTGAAAAACCCAAATCTCCGGTGCAAAGCGTGACAACACGGTAGGGCAGCTCAAGAAGCTGAAGGATCTTTTCAGCATTGGAAAGCAGAGATGCAAGCTCATCAAATGAGGTTTCCGGTGTTGTCAATTTTACCAGTTCCACCTTGTTGAACTGGTGCTGTCGAATTAAACCTTTGGTGTCCCTGCCGTATGAGCCGGCCTCGGACCTGAAACAGGGAGTATAAGCTGTAAACTTGCAGGGAAGCATTGATTCATCAATAATTTCATTGGCGTAAATATTGGTCATGGGGACTTCAGACGTGGGTATCAAGTAGTAATCCAACCCTTCAAGCTTAAAAAGATCTTCTTCAAACGTGGGCAATTGGCCGGTTCCGGTCATGGTGGCTTTGTTCACAATAAAGGGAGGCAGGGTCTCAGTGTAGCCATGGTGAGAAATATGGGTGTCCAGCATAAAATTGATGAGTGCTCTTTCAAGCCTGGCGCCATTTCCAAGATAGAGGGGAAATCTAGCTCCTGCCAGTTTTGCCGCCCTTGTAAAATCAAGAATACCCAAGTCTTCACCAATTTCCCAATGGGGCTTTACTTTAAAATTAAATTTCTTTGGTTTGCCATGGGTTTTCTCAAGCCTGTTTTCAGTATCATCTTTACCAACAGGGACATCTTCATGGGGAATATTCGGCAGAGAAATAAGAAAACTATGTATGGTTTCTTCTATTGTTGAAAGCTCTTTATCCAGTTTTTTTATTGTTTCAGAAACGGCTCTCATTTGTTCAATAAAAGAGGTGGCGTTCTCCCCTGCTTTTTTCATTTTTGCGATATCATCGGAAACGACATTCCTTTTATGTCTGAGTGTTTCTATTTCCAAAAGCAGGGTTTTTCTTTTTTCATCATTCTTTAAAAGCAAGGCAAAGTCTATTTTAGCCCTTCTTTTTTCCATGCCGTTTTTAACAGCTTTCAGATTGTTTTTTATATATTTTAAATCCAGCATTTTTTTGTTATTTTACCCCTTCCACAACGCTTTAAGTTCTTATTTTAAAAGATTCTTCGACAATTGTAACCTGATACCACGAGGTGTGCAAACAGTCAATGATTATTGCAGGTTGACAATCTGGCAAAGGTGTATAATATTTTCTAAAAACTTTTTTTGTAATATAAGGGACAAAATAGATGGATGAAATAAAGAATGGGAAAATAAATAATTTGACACTGGTGGCAAATCGGTTGGAGAATTTTGCAAAAGAAGAGCTTTTTGAGAAATATAAAAAGATTGAAGATAAGCTTTTTGAGTTTGCAAACTTCATTGAAGCACAGCTGGTTTTTTTGTATTCGCCAATCTCTAATGAAATTCCCACAGAAAGAATTATTAAAAAAGCATTGCAGATAGAAAAGGGAATTGCCCTGCCCGTCTTTGCCTATGCAAAAAATGCCATCAACCTTTATAAAATCAATAATTATGACAAAGATCTTGTCACCAGCGCCAACGATATCCTTGAACCGGATATTGAAAAATGCAAAAAGATACCATTGGAAGATATTGACATTGCCATTATCCCGGGGCTTGCATTTGATGATAAAGGTGGAAGAATAGGGTTTGGTAATAATTTTTATACTAAGCTGATAACAAAACTGCCTGAAACATGCAGAAAAGTATCCCTTGCCTATGAGGAACAGATTGTTGATCAGATCCAGATGGAATCAAGAAAATTTACAGTTGATATTATTATTACTGATAAACGGATAATTTATAAAATATAGTCATTTTAATTTTCCTCAGGATTGATGGCTTTTGCGAATTTCTTTAAGTCTGGCGTTTTCCCCATAACAATGACAGTATCTCCTGGTTCAATCAAGGTCTCAAAATGGGGATTAAAAAGCATTTCTCCGGAAGTTTTTTTTATGGATATAATAATGAGATTGAAATCCTGTCGGATTCCGGAATCTTTATGAACAACATTGGTATACTTGGAGCTTTTTGGCACAAAAAGCTCTTCAATTTGAATGGCTTCACTTTTCCTGGATAGCGCTATATCAAGAAAGCTGCTGACACTGGGTCTTAACAACTTTAACCCCATGGATATAGCACCGGTATCATAGGGAGATTCAACCCGATTGGCCCCGGCAATCATAAGTTTATTCTTAACATCAGTACCACTGGCCCGGGCCATAATATAAATATCAGGGTTTAGCTGCCTTGCAGTTAATACAAGGAAAACATTGGCAGTATCCGTTCCAAGTGCAGCAATCAGAAATGACGCTTTTTTAATGCCGGCTTTTTCAAGGATCTCTTCATCAGACGCATCCCCTTTAAGATAGTGCATTTTATCTTTTTCCAATAAGTCAACAAGACCTTCACCTTTTTCAACTATAACAATATCATTTGTCTCTTCTTTTATCAGCTGAGACAATACTCTTCCAATACGGCCGTATCCACAGACAATATAATGGTTTTTCAATTTACTGATTTTTTTATCCAACCTTTTTCTCCCTAAAATTGATTGTATTTCCCCTTCAACTACGGATTGTATTATAAGTCCGGCAATGTAAAAAAAATAGCCAACACCTGCGATCAGAATAATGCTGGTAAATATCCTTCCGGCTGAACTTAATTCATGAACCTCCATAAACCCAGCAGTTGTCACGGTTATGGCAGTCATATATACTGAATCAAGGAAATTCCATTTTTCAATCACCATATATCCGATCACGCCGATGAAAAAAAGAACCCCGGACATGAAAAATGCCCTGATTATTTGTTGAAGCTTGTTCATATGGGTATAAATACTGATTTTAAGGATAAAAATCAAGGTAAGAATACAGGATGCAAAAGGACTGTATCTTCTTGACGAGGGCAGTGGTTGCTGGTATTAAGGTGGACATGAAAAATGAACTCAAAAAATATGCCAGCCGCCGTCGTGAAATGGTTGAAAAACAGATTGCTTCAAGGGGGGTAACTGATCCTTTGGTTATTGCAGCAATGAGTACCGTGCCCCGGCATTTATTTGTCAGTGAGGCCCTTGCCGACAGTGCTCATGGAGATTTCCCTTTACCCATTGGAGAGGGCCAGACCATTTCCCAACCCTATATTATTGCAGAGATGACTCAAAGCCTTGCGCTGAAAGGCCACGAAAGAGTGCTTGAGATTGGCACTGGATCAGGATATCAGGCAGCTGTCCTGGCCCAGATTGTCTATAAAGTATATACCATAGAAAGGAGTAACGTCTTGTTTTTACAGACGCGAAAGCTTTTTGACAAACTTAATTATCATAATATTGTCACCAGGTATTCAGACGGGACACAGGGGTGGAAACAGGAAGGTCCTTTTGATGCCATTATCGTCACTGCCGGCGGACAAAAGATTCCTTTACCCCTTATTGAACAGCTTTCAATCGGAGGACGGCTTGTAATGCCCGTGGGGGATAATTTTTCCCAGGAGTTGATACGGCTTGAAAAGACCGAAGATGGTATAAAATCAACAAACCTCGGTGCATGCAGATTTGTAAAATTGATTGGTCAACATGGATGGGATGAGTAGTTCCTTAAGAAAACCGATGAGAAACAATATCAAAGAATCCTCGTTCATCAAAGAGCTTCTTATGGGGTTTTGTCTGGGAACGGCAAACATTATCCCCGGGGTTTCCGGTGGTACATTCCTTTTGATTTTTAAAATTTATGAGCGTGTCTTCTCTATTTTGAACAAAATTAACAAAGTCAATATCCTATATTTTTCAGCATGTATCATCAAAATTGTTTTTAAAGCAAAGAAAGCAGACTCATTTAATATTTTTATTGAGTTTTTAAGAAATAATGATTTTATTTTTCTTTTTAAATTAATAGTGGGTGCCGTTGTTGCCATTATTTCTCTTTCAGGTGTGATGAAGTATCTAATTATTTATCATTTCAGCGTTACCTATGCATTTTTTTTCGGGTTGATTCTGATGTCGATCATCATCCCTGTGAAAATGCTGAAGGAAAAAAAAACTTATCTGATTTTATTTGTTATTTTAGGAGCTGTTTGTACAATATATGTGATTTATGCAGTTAATCCTTACGAAAAAATAAAAAAGAAATCAGAAATTTATGAAGACCAATTTTTGAAAAACCAGAATTTTGAAAAAGAAAAGCAAGAGGCTACAGCATTTTCATTCACAGGAAAATATACCCTTGATGAATATGGTTATGCTTTGATTTGCGGGGCAGTTGCAATTTCAGCAATGGTTCTTCCAGGGATAAGCGGATCTTTGGTTTTGATCCTGATGGGAGCTTATTTTGAAGTTATTTCAGCCATCTCGGAATTAAGTACATTTAATGGGGACAACCTGGCCTTTTTAGGGTGTTTTGTCATTGGCATTATTATCGGTGGTCTTTTATTTACAAAACTTATTACTGCTGTTTTGAAAAGATATTATAACGCCACCATGGCATTTCTTATGGGACTGATGGTCGGATCTTTATATGCGTTGTGGCCGTTTAAAAAAAGCATTATCATGGCACAGCAATATATCAAAAAAGATGGTGTGATTTGTATTGCCCAAAATATGAGGATTTATACAAATATAAATGAAATTCCCCAGATTGAAAGCCAATTATTATTTTCACTGGCGTCCTTTATTATAGGGTGCATCATCATGTCTTTTTTTATTGGAAAAGAATTTCGCAAGTAAGGTGAAGTTTTATAGATCTTCCGGTGTAAAAGTCACTACATCGTCAATGGATAAGTCATTACTAAAAATCATGACAAGCCGGTCAACCCCTAATGCAATTCCTGCAGCTTCTGGCATTTTTTCAAGATCTGCCAGGAATTTATCAGGCATGGGGGTTGTGGTTTTTTTTTGAGATCTCCGGATCCTGTTTTCTTTTTCAAATCTTAATTTTTGCTCAACAGGATCAGTCAATTCGGTAAACCCATTGGCAAGCTCAATACCCGCTATGTAAAATTCAAATCTCTGGGCATAATCAGGATTGCCTGGTAAAAGTTTAGCCAAGGATGCCATACTTGCCGGATAATCATATAGAAAACAAGGACTTGTATTGCCAAGAAGGGGCTCTATCTGGAAGCTTATGATTTCATCAAAACTGCGATCTGCCAGCGCGGCGCTTAAGGATTTGTCTGCATACAGGTCAAAGGCCTTCTGAACGGTAAGCTTCTGCCAAGGTCGGTTTAAGCTGATGATTTTATCCTGGTATTTTATCTGGTTTTCAAGGTTGAGCCTTGCTGCTATAAATTTTATCAGCCCCTGGCATTGATTCATTAAATCAAGATATGTATCATCTTTGGCATACCATTCCAGCATAGTCAGTTCCGACAAATGGTGTGACCCTTTTTCATTTTTCCTGAAACATTTACAGATTTGAAAAATTTTATTAAAGCCTTTTGATAGAAGCCTTTTCATGCATAGTTCAGGAGAAGCCTGCAGGTATTGGTCTTCAGAAGTTACAGGATCAATATGAGCTTCTGGAATAATACAGGGACAAAGAATGGGAGTTTCTACTTCAAGATAAAGGTTGCCGGTAAAAAAATCCCTTATGGCTTGAACCACAAGGGACCTGATTTCAAGGCGCCTATAGTTTTTTATATCCAATGTCACTTTATTTCATAGAGGTCTTTTGGCCTGTCCTGCAGGAAAACAATATCGAATTTGTTTTTATCTGCCTGGTTAAAGAATTGATATCCGGTTTCAATACAGGCTTTACATGCATTGATAGGGATATGTATGGCAAGGATATGGTTCCCAGGCCTGGCGCTGGAATCTATTTCAAAGCAACCGCCACAGTCCTGGCAGATTCTCACTCGTTCTTTTTGTCGTTCAAAGATATTGGCTGTATCATAAAATATTTCCCGGTGTCTGACCACAATATCTCCGGGAGCTCCCGATTTTTGTCTTAACTCATTTTTTTGATGCCAATAGGAATTAACAAGATCCGTGGTTTTTTTGATTTTATCCGTGACACTGACGGATTGTTTCAGACGTTCAGGATTATAATCCGGTTCAACAACCCCGGAATAATCAAGGCCTGCCAAGGCAAGGATAATACCCAGATTCACATAGGGAAGGGCGCCCTCAATGGAATACCCACCTTCAAGAACCGCAATATCGGGTTTAAGAAGGGTGGTCAGTTCTGCATATCCCTGGGCTGAAAAATTCATATTGGTTAAAGGATCGGTATAATGGTTGTCCTGTCCGGCAGAGTTGACAATAAGATCTGGTTTGAATTCTTCCAAAGCAGGCAACACACAATTTCTGATGACATAAAGATATCCTTCCGTGGATGTGCCAGGCGGCAGCGGTATGTTCAGATTAGATCCTTTGGCATTGGGGCCTCCTAATTCTTCTGGAAAGCCTGTGCCGGG
>JAQICW010000054.1 GCA_027858355.1 Desulfobacula sp. | reverse complement strand
GACTTTGTACCCAAAATAAAAGTTGAAATCGTTGTCAGCGATGAAAGAGCAGACGAAACTATCGAAACTGTCAGAAACGCTGCCAACAGTGGAAAAATAGGAGATGGAAAAATTTTTATATCACCTGTTGAACAGGTCATCCGGGTAAGAACCGGTGAAACTGGAATAGAAGCTCTTTAATATATATTTATAACCCTATTATTAAAATAAGGAAAAAAAAATGACACCTAAAGATGTAATTGCAATGATCAAAGAAAATAATGTAAAAGTTGTTGATCTCCGGTACATGGATTTCATCGGCACATGGCAGCATTTTTCAGTCCCGATTTGTGAGTTTGGAGAATACTCATTTGAAGACGGGTTTGGATTTGATGGATCAAGCATGAGGGCATGGCAGAACATTGATAATTCTGATATGCTTGTTATCCCTGAAGCCGGAACTGCTAAAATTGATCCCTTTTTCAAGGTCCCAACCCTTGCCATCGTAGGGAATATCCATGATCCCATTACCATGGAAGCTTATAGCCGGGATCCAAGGGGCATTGCTAAAAAAGTTGAACAATATATCAAAAGCACGGGCCTGGGAGATACCATCTATGTTGGACCTGAACCTGAATTTTTCATCTTCAGCAATATTCGCTATTCTTCCGAACCCAATGCGTCTTTTTTTGAGATTGATTCTCCTGAAGCCCATTGGAATACCGGTTCAGATGAAATGCCCAACCTTGGACACAAAATCCGACCGAAACAAGGATATTTCCCCTTGCCCCCTGCAGATAAATACCAGGACATGAGAACAGAGATGATGCTGATCCTGGAAGATCTCGGGATTGCCATGGAATGTCAGCACCATGAAGTAGGCGCAGCTGGTCAATCTGAAATCGATCTTCGATTTGATTCCCTGTTAAACATGGGAGACAGTCTTGCATGGTTTAAATATGTCCTTAAAAATGTTGCTGCTAAATATGATCATACAGTCACATTTATGCCTAAACCATTGTATGGTGACAATGGAAGCGGCATGCACACCCATATGAGTTTCTGGAAAGACGGGGTTCCCTTATTTGCCGGCAATAAATATGCCGGTATGTCCCAGGATGCGCTTTACGCTATCGGCGGAATCATGAAGCATTGCAAAGCCCTTTGTGCCATCACAAACCCCACAACCAACTCTTACAAAAGGTTGGTTCCTGGCTTTGAGGCGCCGATTAATCTTGCTTATTCAAGCCGGAACAGAAGTGCTGCCATCCGTCTGCCCATGTATTCAGGATCACCTAAAGCAAAGCGGATTGAATTTCGGACTCCTGATCCCTCATGCAATGGGTACATGGCTTTTGCAGCCATTGCAATGGCCATGATTGATGGAATTCAGAACAAGATGGATCCGGGTGATCCAATGGATAAAAATATTTATGATCTTCCACCGGAAGAACTTGCAGAAATGGAATCTGCACCCGGTTCTTTGGAAGAAGCGCTGAATGCTCTGAAAGAAGACCATGACTTTCTGCTGAAAGGGGATGTGTTTACCAAAGACGTGATCGAATACTGGATTGCCTATAAAATGGAAAATGAAGTAGATCCGGTCAGAAGTCGTCCTCACCCCCATGAATTTTATCTTTACTACGACATTTAACTCCTGCTAAAATATCCATGACAAAAAACATCCGGTCATTGAAATTGTTGGTGACCGGGTGTTTTCTTTAAAGTCCCCAGTGTGATTATTTTTCTTTTGATTTTTTTAATGCAATCTGAAAAAAAATAGGCTATAAGAATAAAAAATTGTAACCCTATGGGGATTTTACAATTTTGTGATATTTTGTCCAGGGTTGAAAAATAAAAAGGGGGTAGGCCAAAATCATGGAAATGAAGTTGTCATCATCACACATCCGGCTTAAGATTCTTTTGATTTTTACCATTTTTTTAATCCTGTCTTCTCCTCTATCAGGCCAGGAAGCCGTGAAAGGCAATGAGTTTGATAAACTAATCCAGCGACTTATCCAGGATGGGTTTGAAAAAGAAACAATAGAACCGCTATTTTCCAATAAAAGTGTTTTTTTTACTCCCAAAGGTGTTTCCTCTTTTTTTATCCATACTGAGTCAAGCCTTAATTATGACCAGTTCACATCAGAAAAATCGATTGCCTCTGCACTTAAATATATAGATACATATAAGGATGAACTTAACCAGGCACAAAAAAGATACGGTGTTGATAGAACTATTATCACTGCAATTTTGCTTGTTGAAACACGGCTTGGAACATACCTTGGACCACACATAGTTATTAACACCCTTTCCACCATGGCTGCTTTGACAGATGAAGCATTGAGAGAAAGGATCTGGGACTCCATACCTGACAAGAAAAAACCGAATAAAGAGGCTTTTATAAAAAAGGTTGAGAGGCGATCAAAATGGGGATATAAAGAACTTAAGGCTCTCATCAAATATACCAAACAAGAGGGACTTGCCCCTGAAACCCTCAAAGGATCATATGCAGGCGCCATGGGGATTTCTCAATTCATGCCTTCCAATGCTCTCACGCTTGCCAAAGATGGGAATAATGATGGCAAAATAGATCTTTTTACCCATGCAGATGCTATTTCCAGTGTGGCCAACTACCTGAAACATCATGGCTGGGAACCGGGGATTGCAAGACAAAAACAGCATGAGGTCCTTTTCAGGTACAACCACAGCAATTACTATGTGGATACGCTGTTAAAAATTTCAGACAAGTTAAAAGGGTAAGGCTTCCTGTATGGACCAAACCGTTTTATATGTCCTGCTTGTTTCAGCCATCTCCTTTGGCTTGACCATGCTGGCCTTAACCGATATCATCCTTAAGGATTTCGGATCAACAAAAGCTAAAATCATCTGGCACTTTATTGCCATTGTTCCCATCATAGGCTGGCTGATCTATCTTATCTTTGGTTTTAAAAAAGGACAAAGAAACAAGCCTGCATAAGACGGCAATTTTATTTGACAATCTACAGGCTTTAATATAAGTATAGGTACTTTTTTAAGGTCCCATCGTCTAGCGGTTAGGACGCTGGCCTCTCACGCCGGAAACCGGGGTTCGATTCCCCGTGGGATCACCAACAAAATAAATAAGTTACAATTTTTAAAAGAGCATTCTAAGAGCCAACCGGCTCGTTAGACGGCTTTTTTTATTTCTTCGCTTTTCCAAATTTCTATTTTACCGGGATTTATTTTAATATTCCCATGGTGGTGTTTAGAAAACTTTTCAAGCGAACCTCTTACTTTTTCAATTCCGATACTCTTCAAATACCTTTCAGTTGTACTTGGACTTTTATGCCTGAGTATGGCTTGAATCTCAGATAAATCACAGCCAAGATTGTAGAGTGAAGAAGCTGTAAAATGTCTGATAGCATGAAAACCAAATTTTTCAACACCAGCTTTTTCACACAACTTACCCATAAAATGCTGGCGTTTTTCAAATGGCTCTCCATAACGATCTTTACAAAACGAAAATCTTTCCAAACAAATAAACACCTGCTTGTTCCCTTTAATTGGAATTTCTTCTTTCCACCCTGCAAGGGCCTGATTCAGCTCATCAGTCATGGGAAGCCAGTCTGGCTCTAAAGCCCCATTTTTCCTTTTCCGGGTCCATAATCTAATTCGAAGATTTTCAAAATCAACATCTGACCATTTAAGTCTGAATAATTCACTTCTCCGTGCAGCAAGATGAAGAAATGTTAAGAGCATGATCCGATCTTGTCCTTCTGTAAGATTAAACACTTTCCAGAAATCCTTTTCAGGGGGAACATACCTCGGACTTCTTTCTTCAGGCATTTTCTCAACCAAAAAGGGATTGAGCAGGGGTAGATTAGGGTCCATGTATTTATTTCCCCAATTCCAACCAGCTAAAAGATTTTTCCGATCTTTATTGGCTCCATACCCAGATCTATTTTTTAACTGATTTTGCAAAAATTTAAGCGTCATTGTCATGTTCAAATCCACCACCGATAAAGTAGCATCAACTTCTTTGAAAAAGCGTTTAAACGCAGATTTTTTTTCATCATAGGTTTTTGCAACAAACCTTACCTGGCTAAAATCCAAATATTGTTCAGCCCATTCAGCTAAACAGGTCATGTTTCTCTGACAATCGCTGAATAGATTTTTCTGCGTTTCGTTTTCCCAGTTGATGGCCTCCTTTTTTGTTCGAAACATCTTCTCGTTCCTCTTGCCATTTTTTCTTACCTGAGCTACCCACTTGTCTTTTCTTTTGTATGGCATTAATAACCTCCTTTTCAAAAAACAAATAGTGGCGACCCAAGCGTATTCCACCTAACTCCAGATAATATTGCCTTACCGTTTTTACGTCAAGTCCTAAAAAACTGGCGACATCTTTTGTTTTTAATGGTCGACCTAATTGTTTTTGTAATTGTTGCATGCCAATGACTTTTAAATTGTTATCCAGTAAATCTTTAAGGTTCATAAACGTTGCTTCTGTGAGCAAGTTATTTTTTATTTATTTTTTTTGTAAAGAGGGCAAGGCTTGGAACAAAAAGAAGATGTTTCTGGCTCTCCACAACCATACGAGCTATTCCTCGTTTTGAACCCGTCTTTGCATTGATCCATTATTTCTTTTTCAGTCAGAATTTGTTTGCCATTAATTGGTTTATTCCGCTTTGCCCAAAATCTAAGAATTTCATAAGACATTTCTTCATCGAAACCGGCCGCACAAAGGTGTATTGCTAACCTGAAACAAGTTAGTCTTTGTAATCTGGTAACACCGGACTTTAGCATTTTTTGGGCACATGGAAGCAAAGCCTGTAACGTATACCTCAACTTTGGCTCAAGAGAAGTGTTTTTAGAGATCTTCTTTTTATACTGATTAACCAATTTCCAGTCGTTAATTTCTATGAGTTCGTCCAAGTCATCCTCAGTTACCAATTTCACATTTTTAAGAAATGACCATTGTTCATATGGTGAAAAATTATTGTTCGGATCAACAAAAATTGTTTTACCTTGAGGAATCAATTTCCCAAATAGCGGGCAATTAACAAAATTTCCGTAGCTTTTTCTTCCTTTGGGAATAAAATTTTGTTTTGGAAAAACCTCAGTATTAACTGAATCTATATCATTAAGGATTTGATATGCCATGGTCCTGGCCTTGATGGCACTCACTCCTGCTTTGCCAAAAAAAATCCACACATGCCAGCCTTTGCTTTTGCTCACTTCCAGGTATGCCGGGATATTGTAGTGTTTTGCCTGATTTATAAATTTCACAGGTGGATTTTTATCGTGATCATCAAAATCGATAACAAGCACGGTTGTCTTGTCCTTTACCAACATGTACATTCCATAAGGTTTCTTACCCTGTAAATGGTCTATGATGACTTGTTTAGTGACAGACTCTTTCCTTTGGAAAGTTTTACCGGTTTCAGGGTCATAGGTGCCATAAACATCAGTTCTTGCAACTAAACGATCAAAGAATATAGCTATTTTTTCAGCATTATTCCTTTTTTCATTGACAGACATTTTGCCTTCCCTCCCTTTTAAAAAAAAATTTAAGAGATTTAATTTTCCTCGCCTGTTAGCTTTCTTACCTTATCGTTTGATATCTGGATTTCATTTATCAGATCAGGAATACAATCAACCATTTGGGCCGGAACTATTTGCCTCATGTTTAATGGCAAAAAAGGTTTCCATTGATATAATAAAATTTCTGCAATAATAGTTTTTATGGGCCATTCCAATGGCGTAATATAGGTGTCATAAATCCATTGAATATGTTTACTTCTCAATATAGAGATGATAACTTCCTTAAACTGCTGGAGAACGATTTCAAGCCCATTTATTTCTGGATTCATAACATCTAAAAATGCAGCATCGTAGCCGTTCCTGGAACCATGATATCCTTTTTCAATTATAGAAACTGCCTCTGCCATTGCTATTGTTTTTGATGATTTTTTACGTGAATATCCAT
>JAQICW010000023.1 GCA_027858355.1 Desulfobacula sp. | reverse complement strand
CATTGGGTGTATTTACTGCCCTGGGAGGGGTTTTAGGAGCCGGGTCTGCATTGTTTGGCGGAAAAAAGATAACCCAGAAGAAAAGGGCAGGTATCTGGTTTGGGGGGGATAAACTTCAGCTGGGTCCCAATAAGAACCTTCAATTCCTTTATATTCTGATTGACCGGGCATTGATTTACTATTCCCATATTATTAACCGCCCCCATGGCAAAAGAGATTTGTCAGATCAGCCAGGGAATACAGATACCAAAAAGAAAGGATATTCCACAGGCTTTACTGCAAGCCAGAGAAATGTTTGTGCAAAGTTTTTTAAAGTTGTGACTGGTCGTTCTTTCATGAAGGAGAAAACAATAATGTCAAAGTTTGAAGAATTGATTGAATCTGTTTTAAATGATATATCCGAGAAATTTTAAAATAAAGGAAGTCTATAGAATGTTATCAAATCTTTTCAGCCCGATTCAGATCGGCAATATGACCTCAAAAAACAGGCTTTTAATGTCTGCCATGAGCATAAATTTTGGTGTGGATGAAAACTGCTGTGTAACGGACCAGCTGGTTGAGTTTTTTATTGAAAGAGCCAAAGGCGGTGTGGGCATGATGCTGGTGGGGGGAGGAAGCATCCACCCCGGAGGGCAGGAACTGCCCGACCTTCCCCAGATGTATAATGATAATTGTATTCCAGCCCTAAAAGATATGGTTCAAAGGGTTAAGCAGTATGACACCCTGTTCGGGGTGCAGCTATTGCATGGAGGACGTCAGTCCTATCTTCCTGAAAAAGTGGCACCTTCTCCCATTCCAGCACCTGCCGTTGTAAAGGGCCCGGTCAGAGCCCTTGAGATTGATGAAATAAAAGAATTGACATCCTGTTTTGGGGATTCAGCCAGGCGGTGCCAGGAAGCAGGATTGGATTTTATTGAGCTTCATGGTGCCCATGGTTACCTGATCAACCAGTTCATGGCCCACAATTCCAATATCAGAACAGATGAATATGGGGGATCTTTTGAAAACCGGACACGGTTTTTGTTTGAAATTATTGAAGATATCCAGGCAAAGACAGGAAAAGACTTTCCCATTGGAATACGGATTAATGGAAATGACTATATTGAAAATGGATGGGATCTTGAAAGCACTGTAAGACTTGCACCTTTGCTTGAAAAAGCAGGGGTTGTATACCTTCATGTTTCAGGCGGGGTTTACGGGTCAACAGAACTTACCATTCCCTCCATGTACACCCCCCATGGATGCTTTGTCCACCTGGCAGAAGAAGTAAAAAAACATGTCAATATTCCCGTGATTACCGTGGGACGGATTAAATATCCGGATCATGCCGAAGAGATTATTAAAGATGGCAAGGCAGATATGGTGGCCTTGGGCAGGTCTTTTCTGGCTGATCCCTATTATCCTGAAAAAGCCAGGAAGGGTGAATTTTCCCAGATTCGTCCCTGTGTCGGATGCTGTCTTGGATGTATTCATGCAGTACTTGCCAAGGAGCCGGGTTCCTGTGTGGTTAATCCTGATGTGGGAAGGGAATATAAACTCAAAAATGAAATCAGACCTGAACAGGTTTTAAAAATACTTATTGCAGGTGCCGGACCTGCCGGCATGGCAGCGGCAAGACAATTTGCTTTTCAAGGGCATAAGGCCATTGTCTGCGAAAAAGGAGAAGATACAGGCGGGTTGCTGTCCCTTGCTTCAAAAGCGCCGGGTCGAGGGGAACTCAATGATATCCTGGATTTTTTCAGGAATGAAATGGCAAGACTGGATGTTGAGATCCGGTATAATACAGAGTTGACCCTGGATCTTATCAATGAAATCAATCCTGACAAAGTGATCCTTGCCACAGGGTCAATGCCGGATATGCCAGTGATTAAAGGGCTTTTTCAAACAAAAATGGACCTTGTGACCAATGTTGATGTGATCAGCGAAAAAGAACAGGTCAAAGATAAGGTCATCGTGCTGGGTGGCGGTATGACGGGTTTGATCACAGCTGATTTTCTCGCAGACCAGGGAAAACAGGTGGTTGTTTTGAACCGGAAAAAGAGTTTTGCCGAGGAAATGTCCAGCAATGACCGGTATTACTTGAGGGAAAGACTGAAAAAAGGGAATGTGACCCTGTATAAAAATGTGTCCGTTAAGCAGTTCACAGATGACGGGGTTGTTTTTAAGGCCAATGGGGAATACATCACTTTAACCGGTTTTGAGTCAGTGGTGATTTCTGAAAAACACAGCTCCATCAGGGAAGCAAAAAAACTTGAAAGAAAAACAAAGGTTCCGTTTCATCTCATCGGTGATGCAAAATCTCCACGGCATTTGATGTACTGCATCAGTGAAGCCGATGAAATTGCAAGGACGGCATAGGACGCGTTTTTACAACTATAAGAGTGATGGTTCCCCAGTTTGAGTCAATCTTTCCATAGAGCAGATAGGGTCTCCCATAATTCAGGTAGTGGCAGAAATTATAGTTTCATATGGTTAGACCATTTCAAATTTTTATCGCTTTGCCAGTTATGGGTCTTTGACAATCGTTATGAAAACCCTGATTTTTTTTAGTTGACAACATAGAGCATATGGGCTACAGAAAGCAGTAGTAAGGCTATAGAAGCGCTTTTTAAGCTGTTTGCGGTTTTTTAAAATTTAATGGGTTGGAAGATCTGTATGGCACAGCTAGAATTAAAAAATGTTAGTGTGAGGTTCGGTGGGCTTTTAGCATTATCTGATTTGAGTTTTACAATCGGAAACGGTGGAGTTGTGGGGCTCATCGGCCCCAATGGTGCTGGAAAAACAACTGTTTTTAATGTCCTCACCGGTGTTTATCAGGCATCGGAAGGAGAGGTGCTCTTTGATGGAAAAAGTATTCTTGGTAAACGGCCCTATGCTATTTTTGAAAAAGGGATTGCCAGAACCTTCCAGAATATCCGTCTTTTTTCTGCCATGACCGCCGTTGAAAATGCCATGGTGGCAAGACACTGCAGGGCCTCCAAAGGGATTGTGGGATCTATATTAAGAACCCCGTCCCAGAAAAGGGAAGAAGCTTTTATTAAAGAAAAGGCCATGGAAGCCCTGACCTTCATGGGTGTTGGAAAATATGCCGATGATGTGGCATCAAATCTGTCTTATGGTCTCCAGAGAAGACTTGAGATTGCCAGAGCCATTGCCTCGGAACACAAAGTTCTGCTGCTGGACGAACCTGCTGCGGGCATGAACCCCTCTGAATCATCAGAGCTGATGAAAGACATTACGCGCATATCAGAGCTTGGCATTGATGTGCTCCTTGTGGAGCATGACATGAAGGTTGTGATGGGTGTGTGTGATCATATTGTATGTGTTGATCATGGAGTGAAAATTGCTGAAGGTGATTCAAATGAAATTCAGAATAACCCAAAGGTGATTGAGGCGTATCTTGGTCAGCCTGCCAACCAATAATTTTTAGGAGGAAAAAATGAGAAAAAGAGTTTTATCAATTATGATTATGTGCCTTGTTATGGTTCCATTTTTGTTTAGCGCAGTTTCTGCAAAAACCTTGAAAATCGGTTCCATGAGTCCTTTGACAGGCCCATATGCATCTGATGGAACAGATATTAAGAATGGTGTCCGGGCTGCCATTGAAGTATTTGAAGAAGCCGGCGGAATGCCTGGCTATGACAAAATTGAATTTTTTCCCCAGGATACAGCCTGTGATCCAAGACAGGCCGTTGCCTCAGCCAACAAGCTTATCAACCTTGAAGTTGTTGGTGTGATTGGTGCCTATTGTTCTTCTTCAACCATCCCATCATCGGCAACACTGGATGAGGAAGACATCATCATGATTACTCCGGCTTCCACAAATGAAAAAGTTACTGATCGAGGTCTTCCCTATATGTTCAGAATGTGCGGAAGAGACGATGATCAGGCTCCTGCAGCTGCTAAATTTATGAAAGAAGCGCTCGGCGCAAAAACCATTTTTATCGTAGATGACAAAACCACCTATTCCCAGGGACTGGCTGACGGCGTTAAAAAAGCCAGTATAGCTCTGGGTATGGAAGTAGTTAACCATGAGCATGTTAATCAGGGTGACAAAGACTTTTCTGCTATTTTGACCATGGCAAAACGGGCAAATGCCGATATCTTCTACATGTCTCTCCAGGGATACTCTCCTGCAGCCATGATGACACTCCAGGCAAAACGCCTGGGCATGGAATCCCAGATTGTTACCCAGGATGCCGTGTTCCAACCCAAATACATGGATGTTGCAAAAAGCGCAGCTGAAGGGGTTTACCTGACCTATGGGTTTACCGACAAAAGCACACCTGAATACAAGGCGTTTGAAGAAATATATGTGCCCAAATATGGTAAGATTGCAGCCTACTCAACCTATGCCTATGATTCAGCCACAGCATTGCTATACGCTATCAAGGCTGCTGGTTCCACAGATCCTAAAAAAGTCAAGGCTGAACTGATGAAACTGGATTTCCAGGGTGTTGCAAAACATATCAAGTTCGCACCTAATGGGGATTCTGGATCTTCTTATATAGCCTATAAAGTTGTCGGCGACAAGTTTGTTCCTTATTGGGAACCGGTTAATGGTCTTATTAAATAACCTGATCAAATGATTTTGGTTAAATAATCTGGTTAAAACGTGATGCGGCTTTTGCCGTGGCATAAGCCGCATCTTTTTGTTCACCCCAAGAACTAAAGTTAAGAAAATTAAATATAATGGAATATTTTATTCAGCAGTTGATTAACGGTATAACCCTTGGCGGGATGTATGCATTGATCGCACTGGGTTATACAATGGTATATGGCGTTATCCAGCTCATCAATTTTGCCCATGGTGAATTTTTTGCTGCTGGTGGATATGTGGGGGCCATTGCCCTGGCTTATTTTGCCGGGCTCGGCTATATGGGAACTCACCCCGTGATCTGCCTGACCGCCTCTTTTATTATTGCCATGGCCTATTGCGCCTATCTTGCTGTGGGGGTTGAAAAAATCGCCTATAAACCATTGCGGAAACAGTCCAGACTGGCTGCCCTTTTGTCTGCTCTGGGCATGTCCATTTTTCTTTCCAACGGCATGATGCTCACCCAGGGGGTGTATGATAAGGTTTATCCTGGTGAGCTGTTCCAGGGAAGATTTGATTTTGGCATGGTAACCATCTCCTATCTCCAGATCATGATCGTATCCCTGACAGCCTGCCTTTTGGTGGGCCTCAATTTACTGGTATTCAAGACCAAAATCGGCATGGCCATGCGGGCTACGGCCCAGGACAAGACCATGTCAGCCCTGGTGGCCATTGGCAGCAACCGGATTATCTCTCTGACTTTTGCCATTGGTGCAGGCCTTGCCGCTGCTGCTGGTATCATGTATGGCCTTTATTACGGATCAGTCAAGTATGACATGGGATTTGTTCCGGGCATCAAGGCTTTTGCCGCGGCTGTCCTGGGCGGCATCGGGAATATTACCGGTGCCATGATAGGCGGTCTGATTATCGGAATGGTTGAAATATTTGGTGCAGGCTATATCTCAGGCGAGTACAAGGATGTGTTTGCATTTATCATATTGATTGGCGTTCTTTATTTTAAACCAAATGGAATTATGGGCGAGAATATAGATGATACAAGAGTTTAAGAAAGTTTGGAAACAATATACCATTGGCATGTTGTGGCTTTTAGGGCTGCTCTGGCCGTTGCTGGGCATTCATCCTGACGGCACCATAACTTTTCAGAAAACTGTGACGGTCTGGAGTTATATATTAGCAGGGACTTTTGTCTGCCTGATAATTTATGTAATGAAGGCCGGGGATTCTTTGAAATTGATTGCAGCCCCGGTTTCCCGGGTTGCGGGCAATATCAAGACAGTTTCAACGGCCTTCCCCACATGGGTCTGGATAAGTGTAACCCTGGTGTTTGCATTGATCTATCCACTATTTGCAGGCCGTTACGGCACAGACGTGGCCATTAATGTGCTGCTTTATATCTGTCTCGGGTTGGGCATTAACGTGGTTGTGGGTCTGGCCGGCATGCTGGATCTGGGGTATATTGCATTTTACGGTGTTGGCGCCTATACCTATGCAGTGCTTAACGTCACCTACGGCATTGGCTTTTGGGTCTGCCTGCCCCTGTCAGCATTAACTGCATGCATTGCCGGCTGTATCGTAGGGTATCCAACCCTGCGAATGCGGGGGGACTACCTGGCCATTGTCACCCTGGGATTTGGGGAGATCATACGGATTATACTTAACAACTGGATGACCCTGACTAATGGTCCCAATGGCATCCTGGGGATCAAGCCTATTGGTATTTTCCTCCCCATATTTGAAAATGGATTTACCTTTGAACATTTCTGGGTGAAAAAGCTTCAGTTTTTTTATTATTTTGCCCTGGCTCTGGTTATCGTGGCAGTTATTGCAATTCAGCGCCTGAATTTTTCGCGGGTGGGCCGTGCCTGGGAATCCATCAGGGAGGATGAGACAGCAGCTGAACTCATGGGGGTTAATACCTTTATTTATAAGCTTTTGGCCTATGCCATGGGTGCAGTGTTTGCAGGGGTTGCCGGTGCTTTTTTTGCTGCAAGGATGAGGTTTGTCAGTCCGGAAAGTTTTACCTTCCTTGAGTCGGCCATGGTATTGTGTATGGTGGTTCTGGGCGGGATGGGATCCATCCCCGGGATTATACTGGGGGTTATAGCCCTGATTGCCCTTCCCGAGATTTTTCGCGAGTTTCACTCCTATCGAATGTTGATCTTTGGCGCCACCATGATTATCATGATGCTCTTCAGACCTGCCGGTCTGATACCAGCCAAGCGCTTGGGAACCCGATCTGAAGAAAAGGAGGGATAAGGACAGATGAGTTTGCAACCGATTCTTGAATTGAAAAATGTCCATTCCGGGTACGGGTCCATCAAAGCCCTTAAAGGTATATCCCTCAAGGTTATGCCCGGAGAAATTGTGGCTATCATAGGAGCCAATGGTGCTGGAAAATCAACAACACTCATGACCATCTGCGGTATTGTTAAAGCCGAAAAAGGCGAAATTTACTATGATGGTAAACTGATCAACAAAGTCCTGCCGGAAAAGCTTCCCACCATGGGGCTTTGTCAGGTGCCGGAAGGAAGAAGGATTTTTCCCAGACTCACAGTTATGGAAAATCTTCGACTGGGGGCTTTTCACAGGGATGATACGGATCAGATTATGAAAGATATCCAGCATTCCTATGAGATGTTTCCCATTTTGGGAGAAAGGAGAAACCAGCAGGGCGGAACCCTTTCCGGCGGTGAGCAGCAGATGCTGGCCATTGCAAGGGCGCTTATGACAAAGCCAAAGCTTCTCTTGCTGGATGAACCTTCCCTGGGGCTTGCACCCATAATTGTTCAGCAGATTTTTGAAATCATTGCCAAGATCAACAAGGAAGAAGGTGTCACCATCCTGTTGGTCGAGCAGAACGCTAATCTTGCACTCCATGCAGCATCACGGGGTTATGTCGTTGAAACAGGCGAAATCACCCTTGAAGATGAAGCACAGTCTTTATTGACCAATCCAAAGATCAGGGAAGCCTATCTTGGTGAATAAGGATATTTCTGATCAAATAGTCCATTCATAATTTTTAGCCGGTTTCACTTTAATTTGAAACCGGCTGTTTTCAGCAAGTGTTAATCCGAAATCCATAGTTTGTTTTTCAGTATAGAGTTGCTTTGTAGCATTATTTATCCTTTTAAAAAATATCCGCCTGTTTTTTTGCTTCCCCGATGTTCAATCAAATCTTTTCCAACCAGGGTTTGAATCTGTTTTTCCAGGGTTTCCAGGGCCCCACAAAAAAGGTTCTATTTCAGGCCGTGATTTACCGAAGCTTTTTGAACCTTTAAGGGAATGTCGGTTATATATTGACAATAAATAAGACAAATTGATAGACTATAAAAGTTCAAACCGAGGAATCTCAACTGAAACTGAATGATCAATTTTTGTAACCCACGGTATTTTCACATTGGTTTTGCTGTATTACTGGCCACACTTTTTTATATATCATTAATTGTTTTGAAAATAAGGAGGGTATTATGGCAGTTTCCATTATTATCAGACGAACGGTAAAGGATGAGACCATGGCAGGCAAACTGGCGCCTTTGATCGTACAACTCAGATCCCGTGCCACTATTCAACCTGGATTTCTGACGGATCAGACCTTCAGCTGTCTGGACTGTGATGGGGAGTATATGATCATAAGTTCCTGGAATACCCTGGAAGACTGGAACAAATGGATGCACAGCGAGGAACGCATGGCAATCCAGCGTCAGATAGATGAGTTGCTGGGGGAAAAAACCCTTTACCGGTATTATGAACCTGTTGTGGGAGGGATCACTCCACGGTTTCAATCGACATGAATCTGAGGGGCCACGCTATAATCGGATGATTTCAAACTCCTGATTACAGTGTTCCAGGAATTTTATCAGGTCTTTAGAGGCAATGGTTGTTGTTGCCGTATTTACCAGGGGATGGAAGTTGAGAAGTTCTTTATCCATCATTTCTTCATCCAATATCACTTTGATCTCATGGTTTTGGGCATTGATAAGGGCAAATGGAGTAACTGAACCTGGAATTACGCCTAAAACCTGGGCCAAAAGATCAGGCTTTCCAAAGGACGGACTTTTGGCATTGATTTTTTTTGCCATTTCCTTGATTATTATGGGCTTGTCAGAAAGGGTGACCACTAAAAACAGATTTTTCTTTTTATCCTTAAAAAACAGATTTTTACTATGGGCGCCATCTATGCCGTCGTGATGCAGGTCTGCTTCTTCAACAGTGTATACGGCTGGATGTTCATGGTTTGTGTATTCAATGTTGATTTGAGTAAGTACATTGAGCAGTTCTTCCTGGGTTTGTAACATATTTTATTTTTCCAATTATTTGGGTTCAAGGTTAAACAGGACATCGTTTTCCAGATAAACCTGTTCCAGTTGTTTTTGATAATTGGTCAATTCCTCCCCTCTCCTATTGGCCAGTTCCTGGACAATATACTGGATTACGGTCAGTATACCCGAGACATTTCCAATAAAGGGGATGGATCTTGACGGGACCACAAGGGACAGGTCTGCAAACCCGATTACCGGGCAGATGGAGCTGTCACTCATGGTTAACAGGGTGTGGCTGCTGCGGCGGATCATCTTGCTTAATTTGATCAGTTCATTGGGATACCGGGAAGTTGCCATAAGGATTATCAGGCAGTTGGGGTGGGCATTGGTCAGCATGTCAAAGCAGGTAGAGTCACTGCCTTTCATGATGTGCACCCCTTTTCTGATCTTGGTCAAAGACCAGCCCAGGTAATATGCAAATGTATAGGACAGCCTTGAGCCGACAACATAGACAGAATGGCTTTTATCCAGGTGCTCAACAAATTGGTTCATTGTCTCAATATTAATATTTTCATAGAGATATTTAAGGTTGTTCAATTCTTCCAGAATACCCCGGTGAAGTCTGTCCGTCCCTGGTTCTTTAATGCCTTTGATGTCAGCTCTTTCAGGAAGAGAAAGGCCTGTGTTTACAAAATCCTTTAATGCTTCCTGAAATTCTGAATACCCTTTGTATCCCAGGGTGCTCACAAATCTAACCACGGTGGCTTCACTGATTCCACAGGTTTCAGCCAGTTCCTTTGTGGTCATGAAAACAGCCTTGGAAGGATTTTGCATGATATAGTTCCCAAGGGTCTGGGCCTTGGGGGTCAGGGACTCCAATTTGTTTGAAATATCATTAATTACGGGATGTGATGCAGGATCATTCATTATTGTTTTAACCTGATTAAGTGTATCATATGGGAAAAAGTATCCATTAGTCATAATTATATTGATCTAAATTTATTAGTTTTTATAAAAAGGGAATGGCTTTGTCAAGTATCTATGAAAGAAATAGTATCATTTTTAAAATAACTACTTGACATGATTTATTTCATGGCATAAAGATAAAATCGGATAAGGTGTAATTTAACAACAATCCATAATTTTAAGAGAAGGCCAATGTTTTTGAAAAGCAAACCCATGTGGGGAAAAAAGACCAAGCTTAAATCAAGCTATGACGTGGTTATCATTGGAGGCGGGCTTCACAGTCTGGCAACTGCTTATTTTCTTGCAAAGGAACATGGCATCACGGATATCGCGATTATAGAGAAGAACTATATCGGATTTGGCGGTGCTGGAAGGAATACTGCTATTGTTCGCGCTAATCAGCGCACACAGTATAATGTTCCCCTTTATAAGGAAGCCCTTGATCTCTGGCCGGTTCTGACAAAGGACCTGGATTACAATTTAATGTTTAACAATTGCGGGAACCTCAACCTCATGCACTCTGAAGCTGCCATGAAGGCGGCCCGCATGACAATTGCCACAGCTCAGTTTCATGGGGTGGAAAGTCATCTCATTGATGCAAAGCAAGCAAAAGAGCTGGTTCCAGCCTTGAATATCTCCGAGGATATTACATTTCCCATTCATGGCGCCATGTTCCATCCGCCAGGTGGTGTTGTTCGTCATGATGCCGTGGTATGGGGTCTTGCAAAGGGTTCTACCAGAAGAGGTGTTGAGATTCACCAGCATACAGAAGCATTGGGAATCGGTACGCAAAACGGTAAGGTGACGTCCGTAACCACCAGCCGTGGGGTCATCAATACCAAACAGGTATTGATTTCAGCAGGAGGTTATTCTGCTGCCTTGATCCACGGAATGCTGGGGATCAAACTTCCCATAAGTGTTCTGACAATTCAGGCCATGGTCACCCAGCCCCTGAAGCCGGTTCTGGATCATGTGGTTTCATCAGGCGCCTACCATTGCTATGCAAACCAGACCTTGAAAGGTGAAATTGCCACGGGTGCCCACATGGATCCCTGGCCGAATTATACGACCTTGAATACAGCTCATTACATCAAGCATCAGGCTGAAGCGCTTTCTGAATTTCTGCCCTGCTTCAGGGGACTTCGTTTCATGAGAATCTGGGGTGG
>JAQICW010000747.1 GCA_027858355.1 Desulfobacula sp. | reverse complement strand
TGGTTCTCATGGTTACACATACCAGCAGTTATCTGGGGAATATTGATTGAATTCTCAGGATGGATCTGCCCGCTGACTCCCTTAGAGAACCATTTCAGGATAATAGCAGGACAAAGCGGATATACACATAGCTTTGTGCAACAGTATTTGTTAAAAATAATCTATCCGGATAGGTTGACTCAGCAAGATCAGATAATGATTGGATGTGTCATATTGGTTTTGAATCTGTTTGTCTACCTGCTAATATTTAAACGGCTTAGAAAAAATTAAATACTATGCACATGAGCAGAAAATTTTAAAATAACATTATATCCGAAAAAAGATTTCTTCCATAGGTATATCAATCAAACATTGAGGAATAAATGAACACCTACATTCCCAAATACATCAAGGAGAAGAGCCGTGGATTGTTATCGAAGAAGATCAAACAATCCACGGCTCTTTTGACCTCGTGTACTTTATGTCCAAGACAGTGCAAGGTGAATCGGACAAAAGAAGAAAAAGGGTATTGTTCAACAGGGAAAAAGGCATTTGTATCAAGTTTTTCAGCACACTTTGGCGAAGAACCCCAACTGGTTGGTGATAAAGGGTCAGGAACTATTTTTTTTCCAATTGCAACCTGAAATGCATTTTTTGTCAAAACTATGATATCAGTGTTAACGGTACAGGTCAGGAGGTTGAAGATGAGAGCATCGCATCTATTATGTTATATTTGCAAAAAATCGGGTGCCACAATATCAACCTTGTTACTCCAAGCCATGTGGTTCCGCAGGTTTTAAAGGCATTGGACATAGCAATCGATTACGGATTGAATATCCCACTGATTTATAATTGTTCTGGATATGAAAGCATTGACACTCTGCGTATTTTAAAAGGTATTATCGATATATACATGCCGGACTTTAAATTTTGGAACCCTAAGCTTTCTAAAACATACTGCAATGCCTTGAATTATCCTCAGATAGCAAGGAAAGCGGTTAAGGAAATGTATGATCAGGTGGGGGATTTAAAAATAGATAAGGCCGGTATTGCCTATTCAGGGCTTTTAGTCAGGCATCTTGTTATGCCTGGAAACTTGGATGGAACGTATCATATTTTAAAATTTCTAAAAGAAAAGATATCCCCCCATACTCATGTTAATATCATGTCCCAATACCATCCCATGGGAGAGGCCGGCAAAATTAAAGAGCTTTCGTGTCCTTTAACGCCTGAAGAATTTAGAAGTGCAATGCAAATGGCTAAAAAGTTTGATCTGAAAATTATCCGGTAAAATTAAAAATATTTACTTCGTCAACTGGTATTTTCATCGGTTGCATATGTTGGATGGACCAAATACATGAGCTATGATTAATTATCCCTGTGCGGAGTATTCCAAAGTTTAAAATATCCGAAATACCGAAAATATACTTCAGCAAAATTTGGATAAAAAATGCTTTTCTTGCTTGACCGCAAATCATAAATTTATTATTCGCTTACCAATGGAACAAATCATTAAAAATATTTATCATGTGGGCGATAACGGGTGCTCTGTTTATATGGTGGATACACAAAGCGACCAGGGATTGGTCCTGATTGATGCAGGCATGGATTTGGACATGATCAAACAGATTGATTCCCAAGATTGAATCAACCCTGATTAAGGTCAGCTCTATTAAAAGAAATCGGAATTTTTTATGACATTCATAATTAACATGCGATAAGGACTTCAATGTGATGAATTTTTCGCTTGTATGCCCTTAAGGGAAAAAATAGGAGGCGATCATGACCAATAACAGGATCAGGCTGGAAAGAAAAAATAAGATTGTAGTTGTCTTCATGGACCGCCCTGAGAAGAATAATGCTTTTGATATGTCCATGTTTGAATCCCTTGAGCAGGTTACCCGAGAATTGGAACGAGATCGTCCCAGAGCTGTTGTCCTGACCGGGAACGGTGATCGGGTGTTTTCCGTAGGATTTGACATCAGTTTGGAAAATCCCATGACAACAGAGTTTCTGGATGTGGTAAATAAAAAAGATACTGCTTTGGCCGGGAAACTTATCAATCGTGTGAGCGATAAAGGCCGTTGCCTTGATGATGCAATGAATCTGGCAGAGCAGATCAGCCGGAATGGGCCAAAGGCAATAAACCATGCGCTGGCTGTCCTGCGGCAAAGCCGTGACCTTCTCCTTAAAGAGGCCCTGGCCAAAGAGGCCGAAGCTGCCGCAAAACTAATTGTATCAGGTGAATGCATCCACGGCATTACAGCATTCATGGAAAAAAAGGCACCTCGGTTTCCGGATTGATGGGACTCAAGGTTTATTATCCCAGTGCTGATTATTGAAAATCCAGAATAGTAAAGAATATCAAAACAATACATCATTATGGTTCTGGTTAAAAAGAATCCGGGCCAACTCCAATAAAGCGGGATGGAACTTTGATTGATTTTATGATTCCCTTTCCCAATATAAGGAGATCCGAAGTAATTCCCATAATAAGATAGTTTTAAATTTTAATGAATTCTGTGAAAAAACTATACAATTTTCACCAGGAAACATAAGTTGATAAATAAAAAGCAATGGCAGGGGAAAAAATGACCGAGAAAGTTAATTATGAAAAATTTGAAAAAAAGATCAAGAGCCTGAAAAATCGGATCAGAGAACTTGAGCTAAATCAAGGATCACTTAAAGAATCTGAAAAACGATACCGGACCTTATTGGACTTTGCACCCTATCCTGTTGCAACTTTTACACTGAAAGGTGAAATTTCATACCTGAACCCGGCATTTACCGAAGTTTTCGGGTGGACGTTAGAGGAAATGAAAAGCGGGATAGCCTCTTTTGTTCCACCAGGACTTGCACCGGAAACATCAGAAAAGCTCAGAGAACTGTTTAAAGAAAGAATTGTTACCCGGTATGTAACAAAGCGCTTGTCAAAGGATGGCCGTATCCTGGACGTAATAGCGAGGGGAGCTGTTTTTTCAAAATCAGAAATGGGATTGGCCGGAGAGCTTGTTATATTCAGGGATATTACAAAAGAAACTCGGACAGCAAAAAGCAACGAAACCATGCTCAGGATTAGCATGGCACTTCCCCAATACCCCGACCTGGAAGATCTGCTGGATTACGTCTCCAATGAGATTAAGCGCCTGCTCGACACCCAGGGGGCACTTGTCATCCTTCTGGATGAAGAGACAAAGGAGTTATTTTTCCCAGGTGCGGCAGATGATGATAAAATCACAAAAAGAAAACTAAAAGAAATCAGAGTGCACATGGACAGCATGGCATCCGGCAAAGTGATTAGAACAGGCAGGCCGGTGATTGTTAACGACAGAACTGAGGCTTCCGGGTTATATCCATTAAGAGATGAGAAGTTTGGATATACTTTTGATAACTATGTGCTGGTGCCTATTTACAGCAGCGACCGTATAATAGGTGTCTTGGCAGCATTTAATAAAATACAGGGCATTTTTGAGCAGTCGGATATGCAGCTTTTGGAAATGGTGGCCGGTAATGTGGGGTTGTCCATTGAAAATGCTCGCTTTTCAGATGAATTAAAACTGTCATACAAGGAACTTGCAAGCCTTGACAGGGCAAAAACAAAGGCAATAAATCATCTTTCTCATGAATTGAAAACACCAGTTTCGGTATTTAGTGGAACATTGAATATCCTTGCAAAAAAATTAAGACAACTACCAGATGATACCTGGAAGAGCTCTATTGCCAGGGCGCAAAGGAATGTTGAACGGATAAAACGGCTTCAGAATGAGATCAATGACATTATCCTGGAAAAAGACGGTGGGACAAATGAATTTATTCTATACCTTGTGGAACAATGTACTGATCTGCTTGAAAGTGTCCTGGAAGAAAAAGCAGGTGATACACCGGTGATTGAAAGTATTAGAAAACGGATTAATAACATATTTGACATCAAAGAAACTGAACCAGAAGCTATACAGCTTGATAAATTTGTCAGTCAGTGCATTGAAGGATTGAAACCTGAATTTAGCCATCGAAACCTGAATATAGATAAAAATTTGAAATCTACTCCGGAAATATTCATACCTGTTGTTCCATTGAAGAAGGTGATAAAAGGCCTGATCAAAAATGCTATTGAAAACACGCCGGATCAAGGCAGAATAGAAATAACGGTTTCTAAGGCTGAATCCGGTGTCAAGTTTGCTGTTAAAGATTTTGGTGTCGGAATAAAAAAAAATCAGCAGCAAAAAATTTTTGAAGGCTTTTTTACAACTCAGGAAACATCAGCCTATTCTTCTAAAGAACCGTTTGATTTTAATGCCGGAGGAAGGGGGGGTGATCTTTTACGCATGAAAATATTTTCAAAACGCTATGACTTTGATATTGGAATCACATCTTCTAAGTGCAGGTTTCTTCTGGAAAAAGATGATATCTGTCCCGGAAAGATTGAAGCCTGTAGTTTCTGCAGAGATCATAATGATTGTTATCAATCAGGTGGGTCTGAATTTTCTATAATGTTCAAAACCAGGTGATGTCCCCATATCATTGACACAGTGCTGGGTAGGCCAGCGGTTCGGAAAACGTCCAACGATGATCTGTAACACTTGCTGCCATTGCCGGGGTCATGGGTCGGAAGATTCGATCAGCGACGCGGCTAAGGATACAAATATAAATTTTGAGTGATTCAAAATGGTTGTTTAGATTTGACAGCGCTGTTCCGATCAAATATAGTAAGTATTGTCATTTTTTGATAATTGAAAGGATTTAAATAACCAGATGGAAAAGGCGCTTTCCAAAAACGAAATCATCAATTTGATTAAGGCAGAAAAATCCTTTTTAAAGGAAACTTTCGGTGTTCTTAATATCGGTCTTTTTGGTTCTTATGCCAAAGATCAACAAACCCCTGACAGTGATATTGATTTGCTGGTTGAATTTGCAGAACCTCGATTTGATTGGATAGCCGGGTTGAATATATAT
>JAQICW010000740.1 GCA_027858355.1 Desulfobacula sp. | reverse complement strand
TACAATTCCACTAATTCAATTGCTTTATCCAAAAACACTCCCCATTATAATCCTTTCTAATTACACAACGAGTTCAGCCATTTCATCAAGTCACCATCTTCTTCCCATTTCGGAACTGTCTCGGGAACAAGATTAACATAGGCTTTCTCAATTGCCTTTCGTTTCATTTCACTATCGGCTCTGGCATAGATTTCCGTCGTGGAACAGTCAACATGCCCTAAAAAATCACGAATGTAGATCAGGTTAACACCTGATTGAAGCAAATGCATTGCCTTGGAATGCCTCAGTACATGAGGTGTCACAGGAAAATCAACATTGAAACCAGCGTTATCTCTTGCTTTCTCAACATATTTATTCAAGATATAAGAAATACCCCATCGTGACAATTGCTTATTTCTCTGATTTACAAACAGGTAGTTATCACCCTTGGAGATTCCAGAATGGTATTTTTTCATTTCAAGATATAAATTGAGATTCTCAGACGTTTTGCTCATGATTGGTACTTGTCGAATTTTATTGCCTTTACCGTGCAATCTTATTACGGCGGGAGAAGATAAACGCACATCTTTGACTCTAATGTTTATCAATTCCTGCACTCTGGAACCGGTATCATAGAGAACAGATAGAAGTATGGCATTCCTGAATCCATCAGATGTAGATGTATCTGGCTGGGAAAGGAGGACTTGCACTTCTTGACCAGTAAGATAGGCCACCAACGTCCGGGGATGTTTCTTATTTGGTATTGAGAGTATTTTTTTTAATTCAAACAGATTTTCCGGAGATTCTTTTTGTACGTAATGAATAAATGAATGAATCACCGCAAGTCGCTGGTTACGAGTTGAGATGGAGCATTTTCGTTTTGCTTCAAGCCAATCAAGAAAGTGCAGGATGAGTTCTTTCGACAGATTACTTACCTTAATTTTTTCTGGTTTAATTGATTTTTTTGAGTCGCAGAATATCAGTAGCAGCTTAAAGGCGTCGCGATAAGATGCTATTGTGTGTGTACTGGCGTTTCTCTGTCCAGGTAGATACTTTGCCAGGAAATCAGAGAGATATTTAGGGAAATCATTTTCCTTCATCTGTTGGCCCTCCTTCCGGTATGACGTGCCCGAAGCCTGCATCTAATCGCCTGATAATATCGGGGTACAGGTCAGCTGTTAGGCGGAGGTAATATTGCGTGCCTCTGAAATCAGAGTGGCCCATGTATGCTGCCAGATAGGGCAATAGATTAGTCAACTCTTTATTCGCCAAGACCCATTTTTTCAAGCATTTGACCGCGAAATTGTGCCTGAAATCATGGACACGCGGACCAGCATTGGTATGGGGAATGTCGGCACATTGCAGGTATTGGCGGAAACGGCGGTACACTGTGCTTTTGTCCATTCTGCCATTTCTGGGAGACTGAAACAGATACGCTGTATCTTTAGAGTATTTGTGAAAGACACTAATGAATTTGTCTATCCTGTCAGCAAGGCTTAGCGCAACCGGGATTAGTCGGTCCTTGTAATTCTTGGCATGATATACGGTCAGGACACCATTAATCCTGTCAAAATCCTTGACCATTATATTCAATGCCTCAGATATCCTCATACCGGTTCCATAAAGCAGGCGGAAAAGAATCGGATCAACCAAGTGTCTATTTGTATAAAATGAATCCTCCCAGGCATCAATTGCGGAAAAAATATTCCTCATCTCTTTTTCTGTAAAAATATAAGGGATATGTGAACATTTTTTAGTAGGTGCTGATTTTATTTGTGTAACGTAAACTTCATGATACCCCTGTCGAATCAAAAACAATGCAAAATTCCGCAACAAACGTTCTTTCAAATAGTGAGTCGACGGCTGTTCCGTTGGCGAATAGATGAAGTCACTCACCATGGATTTTGTTATACGTATCCCAGTATATCCATTTCTGTCATAATAGTTGTCAAACCGGATGAGCCATTTTTCTTGATTAGCGTATTTGTAACCCGTCATCCTTTTTTCTTTAAGAAAGAAAACCATCATATTCGATAAATCGCTGCGCCATTGATTTTTTATCATAACTAAAGCACCTCCTCAGGATCCAATGCACACTTTCTCAATCCTTCAAGATCAATCTTGAGATAAATACTGGTGGTATTAATGTTCGTGTGCCCTAAAACTTCCGAAATAACTGGAAGAGGGGTTTTAGCTTCCAACATATTTTTGGCAAGTGTGCTTCTCAAGGAATGTAGCCCGCAATGTACAGCTCCAGTTGGGGGATTAATGCCCGCGACTTGCATGTGTCTATGTAATTCCCTATAGAAACTTTCATTTTCCCCAAAGGAATCAAAGGGTGCGCGGTGTCGAACAAAAAGTCTATCACATGCGGTCTGAGGTCGACCATTTTTCAAATAATCTATAATGGCCCAACCGATGTCTTCGAGAAGTGGCAATTCCTGTGCTCGCCCTGTTTTTTGGATACTCAGCGTAATTGTTTTTCTGTTCCAGTTTAAATTGGACAACCTCATGTTGCGTATATCGCTGACTCTGAGGCCAAGGCGCGTTATCATCAGAAGAATGGCATAATCCCGTTTCCCTTTAGCGGAATCCCGGTCGATTGAAGCTAATAGTTTTTTAACATCATCTGTTTTCCAGGCATGGGCAATGAACGCATTGCGCAGAATTCTTACGTGCGGAAGGGATGCGGCAAGATCTGTTTCTACAATATTCATATCCTGCAAAAACGAAAAATAATTCCTCAACACATAAAGAACAGTAGAAATATATCTGGGCTTGCATTCCGCGAATGTTGCCAAAAAGTCTGTTAAATGGGAGGGGGTAATATGATCAGACGAGCTGACTTTTTTTTTCCAAAAAAGTAAGCAATCGTCTGACAATGTTATTATTATATACGATGGTGGCATTCGCATAATTACGAATACGGTATTCTTTTTGAAAAAGCTGATATTCAGATTTAAAGGCAGGAGGACATTGAAACGGCTTGATTTTAGATCGCATGAAATAAGATAAACTTTTATTGTTCAAGTAATAAAGCAGGTTCTGCACTGGTTTAAGAATAGCATTAACCTTTCGATTGCCTTTACCATAGAATCCGTCCATAACCATACCGGTTCTTTCTTTGATGAAGGATAGGCCAACATGTTCCTCCATTTTAGTAAAATGATTTTTTCCCATGAACTTTATCAGGGAATTTAGAACTTTTCGATGTGTCATGATGGTTGAGGCAGCGTATTCATGCTCTGCCATGATGCGCAATACTTCATCAATTGCGACTTTGGTGTCATGTAATTGATCCATAATAAATCATCCTTTCTTGTTTTGAGTTTAGGATGAGCATGCTTTATTATGGAGAGTGTTTCAAGTATTCACACAGTAAAAATCGTATCTAAGCAGCCTTTCTCTCCATTATATCTGACTCTACATAATGGCGAAGGGAATGGACAGAGACTTTTTTTTATGCCGCATTCATTGACAACTACCTTCATGGCTTTTTGGGCACCGCCCCTGTCCATATGCGTTGTTGCCTGTTGAATGGTTTTAAGAGAGCCGGTGCCATTCGGAAATATCAACCTCGGATGACGGTGCCTGCGCCATAATTCACGCAATGCCTGCAAGGTGAGATCCGGTAACGGCACCAGTCGGTCCTTATGTCCCTTGCCCCGCCGGATATGGACCCTTTTCATGCCGGCATCAATATCGCGGACCTGGATGGATAATGCTTCTTCCAGGCGGAGCCCCATTGAGTAAGTGGTCAACAGAAAAACACGATACCGCAGTTTCCGTGTTTTCCCGATGATTTTTTCGATTTCTGTTGGAGTGAGAACATCCGGGAGTGTTTTTATTTTGGGTGGTTTTATAATTTTAAACCATTCCCAGTCACGGCCAAGGGTGTGCCGCCAAAAAAATTGCAGACCATTCCGGTCTATTTTGATGGTGCTCCATGAATGGGTTTCGACCAGTTCGCCGAAATAAGCTTCCAGCTGATCCAGAGTTAATTGATCCGGGCAGCAATCAAAATGATCTCTGATCCGCCGGACAGACCGGGAATAGGCATCAATGGTTTTCTGACTTTTTCCCTGAAGCTTGAGTAATCTCAGGTGACGTTCGTAGAGCTTGTTAAATCGATTTACTTCTGCTTGTTTCATGATATACTCCTTTTTTATAAGTGCCCGGAATTGGACACATAAAGAGAGTATACACTATTTTTAATTTTTCCGCCGCGCAGCGGCTTCGGTCAACAAAGCTAATTC